>NZ_JABWMS020000018.1:0-82936 GCF_013369155.2 Escherichia sp. 94.0001
CTATATGGTAAATTAACTATTCTGGGAATAGGGATATGAATCATCGTTAGTAGCGAACGTATTATATAATAAGGGATTGATATGAGATACGTTATCTTATTAATACTATGGATAATAACTACTTTTCTTAGTCATCTTCAGCACAGCAACCTACTGTCTGGAGATCCTGGCATGGTTGGCGAGTATATCGGTTCAGTATTTCTGGGGCCGTTGTTACTTCCCGTGCTTGTGTCAGGTATTCTGTGCGCATTTATTAAAGAAAAACGTAACTTCGCCAGTTTTACTCGCGGGTGCTGTTGGGTATTGGGAATCCTGCTTTTATCCAAAGTCGGCAATACGTTTCGTATGTTTACCCCGTGGCAATATACCTTTGAGAATGCTGCGATAACCGTGACTATCCCGAACCGACACTGGAATACGGTTTCCATTAGTACTAATAAAACCATTGATATAAGAAGTGAGGATAATAGCGTCTTCATTTCTGCTTTCCGCCTGCCCGCAGGACGTAGCGCCGATGACCCGCTGGAAGCGTTAAAGAAGAAGCAGCGAGACAATCTCAAGGATCAATACAATGAGGAAGCCTTCCAGTTTCATGATTGTAATGCCAAACATTTCACCTGTAAGTATCAGGATGTGTTGATAAATTTTGATGGTCAGCAGAAAAGAACCATCAGTGTTTATCTTGAAGACACCCCCAGGGCTGTGGGGATCATTGCATTAATGGCGCCAGATACGGCAGATAAATATCGCCAACAGGCGATGGAGATTATGCTATCCGCTAAAAATGCAGTGAAGTAAAAAATAAGGCGCCTTGCGGCGCCTCTGCGTGGAAGAGATTAAACCTCTTCCATGCGACCCAGCAGGGCCTGCAGACGTTCCTGCCAGCCGTTCTGCTGTTCTTTCAGATGGTTGTTCTCACGCTCCAGCTCTTCGCGCTGATGCTGGGCATTTTGAACTTCCTGCGACAGTGAGTTGTTTTTTTCTTTCAGCTCTTCGATTTCCATCTGCAACAGAGTGATGGTATCAATCGCCTGCTGTACTTTTGCTTCCAGTTTCTCAAACACTTCTAATGACATTGTCATACCTCTCCTGAATTGCAAGGCGTTGATGGATAAAAATCCTCGTCCCGATTACCGGTGACGCCTTAATAAATACGAGCGCACTTTAGTTAGCTCCGATTGTATGAAGCCGCGCCATCGCTGTCCAGCGGCACGCCTTGCAGATTACGGTTTGCCACACTTTTCATCCTTCTCCTGGTGACATAATCCACGCAAATCGAAAATGTTAATAAATTTGTTGCGCGAATGATCTAACAAACATGCATCATGTACAATCAGATGGAATAAATGGCGCGATAACGCTCATTTTATGACGAAGCACACACATTTTAAGTTCGATATTTCTCGTTTTTGCTCGTTAACGATAAGTTTACAGCATGCCTACAAGCATCGTGGAGGTCCGTGACTTTCACGCATACAACAAACATTAACTCTTCAGGATCCGATTATGAGTCAAACATCAACCTTGAAAGGCCAGTGCATTGCTGAATTCCTCGGTACCGGGTTGTTGATTTTTTTCGGTGTGGGTTGCGTTGCAGCACTAAAAGTCGCTGGTGCGTCTTTTGGTCAGTGGGAAATCAGTGTCATTTGGGGACTGGGGGTGGCAATGGCCATCTACCTGACCGCAGGGGTTTCCGGCGCGCATCTTAACCCCGCTGTTACCATTGCATTGTGGCTGTTTGCCTGTTTCGACAAGCGCAAAGTTATTCCTTTTATCGTTTCACAAGTTGCCGGCGCTTTCTGCGCTGCGGCTTTAGTTTACGGGCTTTACTACAATTTATTTTTCGACTTCGAACAGACTCATCACATTGTTCGCGGCAGCGTTGAAAGTGTTGATCTGGCTGGCACTTTCTCTACTTACCCTAATCCTCATATCAATTTTGTGCAGGCTTTCGCAGTTGAGATGGTGATTACCGCTATTCTGATGGGGCTGATCCTGGCGTTAACGGACGATGGCAACGGTGTACCACGCGGCCCTTTAGCTCCCTTGCTGATTGGTCTACTGATTGCGGTCATTGGCGCATCTATGGGCCCATTGACGGGCTTTGCCATGAACCCAGCGCGTGACTTCGGTCCGAAAGTCTTTGCCTGGCTGGCGGGCTGGGGCAATGTCGCCTTTACCGGCGGCAGAGACATTCCTTACTTCCTGGTGCCGCTTTTTGGCCCTATCGTTGGCGCGATTGTAGGTGCATTTGCCTATCGCAAACTGATTGGTCGCCATTTGCCTTGCGATATCTGTGTTGTGGAAGAAAAGGAGACCACAACTCCTCCAGAACAAAAAGCTTCGCTGTAATATGACTACGGGACAATTAAACATGACTGAAAAAAAATATATCGTTGCGCTCGACCAGGGCACCACCAGCTCCCGCGCGGTCGTAATGGATCACGATGCCAATATCATTAGCGTGTCACAGCGCGAATTTGAGCAAATATACCCAAAACCAGGCTGGGTAGAACACGACCCAATGGAAATCTGGGCCACCCAAAGCTCCACGCTGGTAGAAGTGCTGGCGAAAGCCGATATCAGTTCCGATCAAATTGCAGCTATCGGTATTACGAACCAGCGTGAAACCACTATTGTCTGGGAAAAAGAAACCGGCAAGCCTATCTATAACGCCATTGTCTGGCAGTGCCGTCGTACCGCAGAAATCTGCGAGCATTTAAAACGTGACGGTTTAGAAGATTATATCCGCAGCAATACCGGTCTGGTGATTGACCCGTACTTCTCTGGCACCAAAGTGAAGTGGATCCTCGACCATGTGGAAGGCTCTCGCGAGCGTGCACGTCGTGGTGAATTGCTGTTTGGTACGGTTGATACGTGGCTTATCTGGAAAATGACTCAGGGCCGTGTCCATGTGACCGATTACACCAACGCCTCTCGTACCATGTTGTTCAACATCCATACCCTGGACTGGGACGACAAAATGCTGGAAGTGCTGGATATTCCGCGCGAGATGCTGCCAGAAGTGCGTCGTTCTTCCGAAGTGTACGGTCAGACTAACATTGGCGGCAAAGGCGGCACGCGTATTCCAATCTCCGGGATCGCCGGTGACCAGCAGGCGGCGCTGTTTGGTCAGTTGTGCGTGAAAGAAGGGATGGCAAAGAATACCTACGGCACTGGCTGCTTTATGCTGATGAACACCGGCGAGAAAGCGGTGAAATCAGAAAACGGTCTGCTGACTACCATCGCCTGTGGCCCGAGCGGAGAAGTAAACTATGCGCTGGAAGGTGCGGTGTTTATGGCGGGCGCATCCATTCAGTGGCTGCGCGATGAGATGAAGCTGATTAATGACGCCTACGATTCCGAATATTTCGCCACCAAAGTACAAAATACCAACGGTGTGTATGTGGTTCCGGCCTTTACCGGACTGGGTGCGCCGTACTGGGATCCGTATGCGCGCGGGGCGATTTTCGGTCTGACCCGTGGAGTGAACGCTAACCACATTATACGCGCGACGCTGGAGTCTATTGCTTATCAGACGCGTGACGTACTGGAAGCGATGCAGGCCGATTCTGGCATTCGTCTGCACGCGCTGCGCGTGGACGGCGGCGCAGTGGCAAACAATTTCCTGATGCAGTTCCAGTCCGATATTCTCGGCACGCGCGTTGAACGCCCGGAAGTTCGCGAAGTGACTGCGTTGGGTGCGGCCTATCTTGCCGGTCTGGCGGTAGGCTTCTGGCAGAATCTTGACGAGCTGCAAGAGAAAGCGGTGATTGAGCGCGAGTTCCGTCCTGGCATCGAAACCACCGAGCGTAATTACCGTTACGCTGGCTGGAAAAAAGCGGTCAAACGCGCGATGGCGTGGGAAGAACACGACGAGTAATATCAGGCATCTGAACCAATTGCCTGATACTGATCGCCTGATGCGACGCTTACGCGTCTTATCAGGCCTACGAGCCGATGCCATTTTGTGTAGGCCGGATAAGGCGTTCACGCCGCATCCGGCATGTCGTAGACTCTGAAATCGTGCGGGGGCAACCCCCTCACACATCAATAATCCTGCCCTTCCCCTGTGCTACACTTCGCGCCATTCCTTACTGCTTAGAGTTTGCTATGAGACGAGAACTTGCCATCGAATTTTCCCGCGTCACCGAATCTGCGGCGCTGGCTGGCTACAAATGGTTAGGACGCGGCGATAAAAACACCGCGGACGGCGCGGCGGTTAACGCCATGCGTATTATGCTCAACCAGGTCAACATTGACGGCACCATCGTCATTGGTGAAGGTGAAATCGACGAAGCACCGATGCTCTACATTGGTGAAAAAGTCGGTACCGGTCGCGGTGATGCGGTAGATATTGCTGTTGATCCGATTGAAGGCACGCGCATGACGGCGATGGGCCAGGCTAACGCGCTGGCGGTGCTGGCAGTAGGCGATAAAGGCTGCTTCCTCAACGCGCCAGATATGTATATGGAGAAGCTGATCGTCGGACCGGGAGCCAAAGGCACCATTGATCTGAACCTGCCGCTGGCGGATAACCTGCGCAATGTTGCGGCGGCGCTCGGCAAACCGTTGAGCGAACTGACGGTAACGATTCTGGCAAAACCGCGCCACGATGCCGTTATCGCAGAAATGCAGCAACTCGGCGTGCGCGTATTTGCTATTCCGGATGGCGATGTGGCAGCCTCAATTCTCACCTGTATGCCAGACAGCGAAGTTGACGTGCTGTACGGTATTGGTGGCGCGCCGGAAGGCGTGGTTTCTGCGGCGGTGATCCGCGCATTAGATGGCGACATGAATGGTCGTCTGCTGGCACGTCATGACGTCAAAGGCGACAACGAAGAAAATCGCCGCATTGGCGAGCAGGAGCTGGCGCGCTGCAAAGCGATGGGCATCGAAGCGGGTAAAGTGTTGCGTCTGGGCGATATGGCGCGCAGCGACAACGTCATCTTTTCTGCCACTGGCATCACCAAAGGTGATCTGCTGGAAGGTATTAGCCGCAAAGGCAATATCGCCACCACCGAAACACTGCTGATCCGCGGTAAATCACGCACCATTCGTCGCATTCAATCCATCCACTATCTGGATCGTAAAGACCCGGAAATGCAGGTGCACATTCTCTGAGTGATTTGATCGATTGAGCCTTCCAGTCCTTCGGGACTGGAATTTTTTTGTTCGGAGAACGAAGATAAGGCAAGTCAATCAAAACAGGAGAAAAACATGGCTGATTGGGTAACAGGCAAAGTCACTAAAGTGCAGAACTGGACCGACGCCCTGTTTAGTCTCACCGTTCACGCTCCCGTGCTTCCATTTACTGCCGGGCAATTCACCAAACTAGGCCTTGAAATTGACGGCGAACGCGTCCAGCGTGCCTATTCCTACGTTAACTCTCCTGATAATCCCGATCTGGAGTTTTACCTGGTGACCGTCCCCGATGGAAAATTAAGCCCACGATTAGCGGCACTGAAACCGGGCGATGAAGTACAGGTGGTTAGCGAAGCAGCTGGCTTCTTTGTGCTGGATGAGGTCCCTGACTGCGAAACACTGTGGATGCTGGCAACCGGTACAGCGATTGGCCCTTATTTATCAATTCTGCAACTGGGCAAAGATTTAGATCGCTTCAAAAATCTGGTTCTGGTTCACGCCGCACGTTATGCCGCCGACTTAAGTTATCTGCCACTGATGCAAGAACTGGAAAAACGCTACGAAGGGAAACTGCGCATTCAGACGGTGGTCAGTCGGGAAACGGCGGCGGGTTCGCTCACCGGGCGAATACCGGCGTTAATTGAAAGTGGTGAACTGGAAAGTGCGGTGGGCTTGCCGATGGATAAAGAAACCAGCCATGTGATGCTGTGCGGCAATCCACAGATGGTTCGCGATACGCAACAGTTGCTAAAAGAAACCCGGCAGATGACGAAACATTTACGTCGTCGACCGGGCCATATGACAGCGGAGCATTACTGGTAAGCGGTTACTTATCGATAAACGGCACGATGAGCAGATCCGCTTTCAACTTATTGATCATCCCGCGGTATGCCGGCATCAAACGGTTGATAAATGAGTGGTGATGACCACAGACAAGGAGGTCGCACTGCTCTTGTTGCATAATATCCAGCAGTGTTTCCGGCATTTCCCCACGTTCAATACGCAGTTTTGTCTTCGGCCATTGAATATTTTTCGTCAGTTTATACAGCTTGTTATCCGACTTATTCTTCAACAATTGAAGAATATCCTCTGTTGCAGGGAAGTAGATACCCGGATACAACTCGCTTAAGCCATCATCAATATGAATTAACGTCAGGTGAGCGTCATTATGTCTGGCGAGCTCCAGGGCTTTATTCACCAGTAAGGCATCTTCTTCATTCCCGGAAATTGCCACGCCAATGTGTTTATAAGCCATGTTTAACTCCTTCTAAAGCAACTCCATCAAGCTAACGAACGCAGTGATAACTCAAAAATAATCATCTCGGCCTGGCATGAGAAGGTGAAGGCCGCATCAAGCTCAACTTGCCCCTCCAGATCCTTAATCTTATAGGCCACGCTGGCCCCTTCATCCGCAGAGGATGCAGCGGCGGCAAGCTCTTTCAGTTTAGTCATAAAGGACTCTGCTTCTTCGCGGGTGGCAAAAAAGCGCGAAAACTTACTGGTACAGTTGTCGTTATCAATCACCGTACCGATATCAATCGCACATCCTTTAGTACTGCATTTATCTACGACATCTTTCATAGGGCACCTCTGTATATTCGCCTCTCTGTCGATTACGACTTAAGAATAATGCGCCGTTAAGGGAAGAACAAACAAGTAATGATCTTATGGATTACCATTTTTTTTGATATTGCTTAAGGTGAAGAGATCAGAAGGATTTTCCGGGCATTGTCATTTTCAACGTGGAAATAACAAACCCGGAAAAAAATAGCAGTAAGAGATATATTAAAGGTTAATTACTTGATTTATTGTCGGCTTTATACTTCACATCCTGAGTGTCTTTACCATATTTATTTTCGCCTTGTGTGCCAACAAACGCACCAAGATCGATAAGCATCATCACCAGAATCAACGTCGGGACAAAACGCCCCACCGCCCATTGCCAGACACCAGGTAAAATCGCCCAGTTACCCGCCAGCAGCATCCACGCCACAATCATCAGAAATGCCCATGCGCCGGAACGCCCGCGATCATGCAAGCGCTTAACGGTTACTGCCGCTGTTGGCCAAAGCAAGCACACAAGGCAAAACGCCGCGGTCTGAATATCGAGTAAATTTTTACCCGCCAGTGAGAAAAGCACCAGCATGCCTGCGAACCACAGGCCTATCCAAATCCAGAAATCACGGCGTCCAATACGCCCTTTAAATGAAAATAACCATTGCTGTATGGTCATGTAAGTTCCTTGATGGTTGTCTTTTCCAGGATTCTACCCTTTTGACAAGGGCGACAGATATCGTTTTAATCGGAGCCAGTCATAACAAAAGGTACTGTCAATGAAGCCAGGGTGTACGCTGTTTTTTCTCTTATGTTCTGCATTAACCGTTACAACAGCGGCGCATGCACAAACACCAGATACGGCAACGACCGCGCCTTATCTGCTGGCTGGAGCCCCTACTTTCGATCTCTCCATCAGCCAGTTTCGAGAAGACTTTAACAGCCAGAATCCCAGCCTGCCACTGAACGAATTTCGTGCCATCGACAGCAGTCCCGACAAAGCCAATCTCACTCGTGCTGCAAGTAAAATTAATGAGAACTTGTATGCTTCTACAGCGCTGGAGCGCGGTACCTTAAAAATCAAAAGCATTCAAATGACCTGGCTACCCATCCAGGGGCCAGAGCAAAAAGCCGCGAAAGCGAAAGCTCAGGAATACATGGCAGCGGTGATCCGCACACTCACCCCATTAATGACCAAAACACAAAGCCAGAAAAAACTGCAGTCGCTACTAACGGCGGGGAAAAACAAACGTTATTACACCGAGACCGAAGGTGCACTGCGTTATGTTGTCGCGGACAACGGCGAAAAGGGGCTGACCTTCGCTGTTGAACCGATTAAGCTGGCGCTATCTGAATCGCTTGAAGGGTTGAATAAATGACAAAAAGCAAAGCCTTTGTGCCGATGAATCTCTATACTGTTTCACAGACCTGCTGCCCTGCGGGGCGGCCATCTTCCTTTATTCGCTTATAAGCGTGGAGAATTAAAATGCGACATCCTTTAGTGATGGGTAACTGGAAACTGAACGGCAGCCGCCACATGGTTCACGAGCTGGTTTCTAACCTGCGTAAAGAGCTGGCAGGTGTTGCTGGCTGTGCGGTTGCAATCGCACCACCGGAAATGTACATCGATATGGCGAAGCGCGAAGCTGAAGGCAGCCACATCATGCTGGGTGCGCAAAACGTGGACCTGAACCTGTCCGGCGCATTCACCGGTGAAACCTCTGCCGCTATGCTGAAAGACATCGGCGCACAGTACATCATCATCGGCCACTCTGAACGTCGTACTTACCACAAAGAGTCTGACGAACTGATCGCGAAAAAATTCGCGGTACTGAAAGAGCAGGGTCTGACTCCGGTTCTGTGCATCGGTGAAACCGAAGCTGAAAACGAAGCGGGCAAAACTGAAGAAGTTTGTGCACGTCAGATCGACGCGGTACTGAAAACTCAGGGGGCTGCAGCATTCGAAGGTGCGGTAATCGCTTACGAACCAGTATGGGCAATCGGTACTGGCAAATCGGCAACTCCGGCGCAGGCACAGGCTGTTCACAAATTCATCCGTGACCACATCGCTAAAGTTGACGCTAACATCGCTGAACAAGTGATCATCCAGTACGGCGGCTCTGTAAACGCGTCTAACGCTGCAGAACTGTTTGCTCAGCCAGACATCGACGGCGCGCTGGTTGGCGGTGCTTCTCTGAAAGCTGACGCTTTCGCAGTGATCGTTAAAGCTGCAGAAGCGGCTAAACAGGCTTAAGTCTGACAGGTGCCGGATTTCATATCCGGCACTTAACTCGCCTCAACGCAAAATCTCACATTGATGATCCTGAATCTCCTCGGCTGAAGCACGATTCAGTGTCAGTAGATTTCGTTGTGTCGCCAGCAACACAAACGAATTATCACTCTGCCGCACCATCGCCAGCCCGTAGCTTCCCATATGTTCCCGCGCCTCAGGCACTTCTTCTGCAAGCATCATAAATGGACTGCGTTGTACCAGTTCGCTTTCCGTTACCCGACGCGCCAGATATTCATGCCCGCGCAAGCCACCTGGCAGCGGCAACCAGCGACTGCTGATGTTCGCCAGATTATTATCCAGCTGTTCGCGCACATCAGGACGAATACAAGAGATATGAATATGAAAATGGTTTTGCGTACGCCCGGTGCGAGAGTTGATCGCCAAAGAAACCGCGCGATCGGGAACCGGCTGGCCGTATTTTTTGCTCATAAAATCACGCGCCTGCCAGGCCAACCAAAAAAAGTTAGGCGTAGAAGGATCGGTCAACAAAGGGCTTTCAGTACCGTTAATACGATACGTTGGCATCAACAGATATTGCAGTGGACCATTGAGGTCTTTTAAAACCACATATCCGGCATTGGGTTTGACTTCCGCACATGGCGAAGGATTTTGATTTTGCTGCTGATTGGGTAAACATTCCTCAAGGACAATCTTACGTAATGTATCCGACTCTTCGCCGGTTAATTTCCAGTAACCAATACCAGCAGCCACAACGGCGATAACTATCATCACCAAAAAAAGAAGACCCGCTTTTTTCATCTTTTTTTCCCTGTACCTCAAAGAGATGCAAGGGTAACGCAAAATCGTGACAAATAAAAAACCCGGTCGCGAGAAACCACCGGGTTTGATAATTATCCTGGGGAAATCAGCGTTTGCTGATCTGATCGAACGTACCGCCGTTAGCAAAATGCTCTTTTTGCGCTTTCGTCCAGCCGCCGAACTCTTCATCAATGGTGAATAACTTCAATTTTGGAAACGCATTTTCGTACTTTTTCGCTACCTCAGCGTCGCGCGGACGGTAGTAGTTTTTCGCGGCAATTTCCTGACCTTCTGGCGAGTAGAGATATTTCAGGTAGGCTTCCGCCACCTCTTTAGTACCTTTTTTCTCAACCACTTTATCGACCACCGACACGGTTGGCTCTGCGAGGATAGACTCACTCGGCGTGACGATTTCGAATTTATCTTTCCCCAGTTCATTCGCTGCCAGCAGAGCTTCGTTTTCCCAGGCAATCAGTACATCGCCAATTCCGCGCTCGACAAAAGTGTTAGTGGAGCCGCGCGCGCCAGAATCCAGAACTTCGACGTTTTTATACAGTGCCCGAACAAAATCCTGCGCTTTTGCCTGATCGTTGTTGTTGTGGTGCAGCGCGTAGCCCCAGGCAGCCAGGTAGTTCCAGCGCGCGCCACCAGAGCTTTTCGGATTAGGCGTGATCACCGAAACACCCTGTTTAATCAGATCGTTCCAGTCATGGATCTGCTTCGGATTGCCCTTACGTACCAGGAAAACAATGGTGGAAGTGTACGGTGCGGAGTTATCCGGCAGACGTTTGATCCACTCTTTATCAATCCGCCCGCGTTCCGCAATTGCGTCCACGTCATAGGCCAGAGCCAGAGTGACAACATCAGCTTCAATACCATTGATTACCGACGTCGCTTGTTTGCCTGAACCACCGTGTGACTGACGAATCACCACGTTATCGCCAGTTTGCTGTTTCCAGTGGGCACTGAATGCTTTGTTGTACTGTTCGTACAATTCGCGCGTTGGATCATATGAAACGTTAAGAAGCTGAATATCCTTCGCCAAAACGCTGGTTGCCGCCAGCAAAAATGTTAACCCTACGCCCCACTTGTTCATCGCCCGACTCTCTTATGTTGTGTTGTGATGAGCAAAGCGTGCCAGAAGGTTAACCAAACATTAAAGAATAAAAAAAGATTGGCTATAACTTGCGGGTATATGTTGGGGGATTAAAAAGGCGGAAGAAATCCGCCTCATATTGCTGACAAAGTGCGCTTTGTCCATGCCATATGCGGCGCGAACGCCTTTTACGGCCTACAAAAGTTTGCAAATTCAATAAATTGCAGAATTCATGTAGGCCTGATAAGCGAAGCGCATCAGGCATTTTTGCTTCTGTCATCGGTTTCAGGCTAAAGGAATCTGCCTTTTTCCGAAATCATTAATACAGTTTTTTCGCGCAGTCCAGCCAGTCGCCTTTGAACGGACGCTTCATGTTTTCGATAGCGTCGATGATGTCGTGGTGAACCAGCTGTTCGTTCTGGATACCTACACAACGACCGCCGTAACCTGCCAGCAGCAGTTCAATGGCGTAAGCACCCATACGGGAAGCCAGAATACGGTCGTAAGGCACCGGAGAACCACCGCGCTGAATGTGGCCCAACACAGTTGCACGGGTTTCACGACCAGTTTCTTTCTCGATGAAATGCGCCAGTTCGTCAACATCACACATGTGTTCGGTAATTGCCACAATGGCGTGTTTCTTACCTTTCGCGATACCCGCTTTGATTTCATTTACCAAGTCATCACGGCTGAATTCAACTTCCGGAACCACAACGAATTCACAACCACCGGCGATGGCCGCAGCCAGCGTCAGATCGCCACAGTAACGCCCCATCACTTCCACCACGGAAATACGCTGGTGAGAAGAAGAGGTGTCACGCAGGCGGTCGATCGCTTCTACAACGGTGCTCAGCGCAGTGAAGAAACCGATAGTGTAGTCAGTGCCTTTGATGTCGTTGTCGATAGTGCCCGGCAGGCCGATGCACGGGAAGCCCATTTCGGTCAGACGCATTGCACCCATGTAGGAACCGTCACCGCCGATAACCACCAGCGCGTCGATACCACGTTTTTTCAGGTTTTCGATAGCCACGGCGCGGATGTTCTCGTCGCGGAATTCCGGGAAACGCGCAGAACCGAGGAACGTACCGCCACGGTTGATCATGTCAGACACGCTGTAACGGTCTAGCTGTACCATACGGTCTTCATACAGACCCAGATAGCCGTCATAAATCCCCATTACTTCCAGACCTTCTGTCAGCGCAGAACGAACAACCCCGCGAATTGCGGCGTTCATGCCTGGCGCATCACCGCCGCTTGTCAACACACCGATTTTCTTAATCATGACTACCTCTGAACTTTGGAATGCAAAATGAAATCTGTTGCCGGAAGTCTTCTTGCACATCGAAGTGATCCAACGAATGTGCAAATAGTATAACAATCACTTCCTGCTGAATTGATTCAGGTCAGGCCAAATGGCGGTATTTTATACACAAAATGCGGGTCTGGCTCTCTTTTATACTGATTATGAAAGCATAGACCGTTTACCCTCCCTGGGTACGACGGAACAGGGGTCCTGATGGATAATCACATCCGATCCCGGAAAACGCCGTAAAATAGCCTGCTCTACCTGATCCGCCACCATATGTGCCTGAACCAAAGGCAGAGAGTCTTCCATTTCCAAATGAATCTGAATAAAGCGGGTCGGCCCTGACTGCCGCGTGCGAAGATCGTGAGCGCCGCTAACACCCGGCCAGGAAGTCACGATATCAATAATTTCTTGCCGTTCCTCATCAGGTAATGCGCGATCCAGTAATGACTGTACCGCCTCATATCCCATGCGTAACGCGCTATATAAAATATAGATGCCGATTCCCAATGCAAACAGAGCATCGGCGCGATGCCAGCCGTACCAGGACAACCCCAGCGCCAGCAGAATTGCGCCGTTCATCATAACATCAGACTGGTAATGTAGCATATCAGCCCGCACCGCCTGGCTTTGCGTCCGGCGCACCACCCACCGCTGAAACGAGACAAGGATAATCGTACAAATTAGCGCCACAATTGTCACGATAACCCCGACGCCTGGATCTGTCATCGGTGTTGGAGATACCAGATGTTGAATACCCGTCAAAAACAGGAATAGTGCCGAACCGGAGATAAACATACTTTGCGCCAGCGCCGCGAGGGACTCAGCTTTACCGTGACCAAACGAGTGATTATCGTCGGCAGGTTGCAGGGAATATCGCACCACCAGTAAATTCGTCAACGACGCGCCGATATCCACCAGCGAATCCACCAGCGCGGCGAGAATACTCACCGACCCGGTATACCACCATGCAAAAATTTTAATCAGCAATAGCAGCGAAGCCATCGCCGTTGCAGCAATCGCCGCCCGACTGACCAGCCGTCCATAAGATTGATTCATAAATACTCCCGCTATCAACTGACGGTAGTATAACGGAAGCAAATCATCTGCAATGCATTAAGCAGTAGGCAAATTGAGGATAAAAAAAACCCCCACATCATGTGGGGGAAGACAGGGATGGTGTCTATGGCAAGGAAAACAGGGTTTACTACTGGGAACGTGAGTTGCTACTACTCAATAGCTTCAACGATGAACTTTTTTGCCATTGCGTCACGTCGCGCAACTGCTCCATTCGTTGTTGATGTTTCTCGTTTAAAACCGCTTGCTGCTCCGGCGTTAACAGGCGATACATTTGGTTGCGGACTTTTGCCATCTCAACCTGACGAGCAATTTGCTCATTCGCCATTTTTTCTGCCTGTGCGCGCACAGCGTTTTCATCAAAATTTTCTGCGGTGACAAGGCGATGCATTGTCTCCAGTTCGCTAACATTAACAGGAGGCTGTTCGTGCCGGGCCTGTTGCATAAGATCTCGCATCTGCTGACGCTGATGTTCGGTTAAACTTATGCCGTCGAACATATGGCTCTGCGTACTGCGCTGCGTAAGTTCTTCACCCGGATGCCAGTTATCGCCTGAACCGACTTCAGCAGCGTGGCTTAATGAACTGACTGCCAGCGTTGAGGCCATGACGGCAGCGGTAACTATGCGCATCATTTGCTCCCAAAATCTTTCTGTCGCGATTCAACGATAGAGAGTTTACGATTCAGGCTGCAAACATGCGTCAGGGGGTGTAAAACAACGTAAAGTCATGGATTAGCGACGTCTGATGACGTAATTTCTGCCTCGGAGGTATTTAAACAATGAATAAAATCCTGTTAGTTGATGATGACCGAGAGCTGACTTCCCTGTTAAAGGAGCTGCTCGAGATGGAAGGCTTCAACGTGATTGTTGCCCACGATGGGGAGCAGGCGCTTGATCTTCTGGACGACAGCATTGATTTACTTTTGCTTGATGTCATGATGCCGAAGAAAAATGGTATCGACACATTAAAAGCACTTCGCCAGACACACCAGACGCCTGTCATTATGTTGACGGCGCGCGGCAGTGAACTTGATCGCGTTCTCGGCCTTGAGCTGGGCGCAGATGACTATCTCCCGAAACCGTTTAATGATCGTGAGCTGGTGGCACGTATTCGCGCGATCCTGCGCCGTTCGCACTGGAGCGAGCAACAGCAAAACAACGACAACGGTTCACCGACACTGGAAGTTGATGCCTTGGTGCTGAATCCAGGCCGTCAGGAAGCCAGCTTCGACGGGCAAACGCTGGAGTTAACCGGCACTGAGTTTACCCTGCTCTATTTGCTGGCACAGCATCTGGGTCAGGTGGTTTCCCGTGAGCATTTAAGCCAGGAAGTGCTGGGCAAACGCCTGACGCCTTTCGACCGCGCTATCGATATGCACATTTCCAACCTGCGTCGTAAACTGCCGGATCGTAAAGATGGTCACCCGTGGTTTAAAACCTTGCGTGGTCGCGGCTATCTGATGGTTTCTGCTTCATGACAGGCAGCTTAACCGCGCGCATCTTCGCCATCTTCTGGCTGACGCTGGCGCTGGTGTTGATGTTGGTTTTGATGTTACCCAAGCTCGATTCACGCCAGATGACCGAGCTTCTGGATAGCGAACAGCGTCAGGGGCTGATGATTGAGCAGCATGTCGAAGCAGAACTGGCGAACGATCCGCCCAACGATTTAATGTGGTGGCGGCGTCTGTTCCGGGCGATTGATAAGTGGGCACCGCCAGGACAGCGTTTGTTATTGGTGACCACCGAGGGCCGCGTGATCGGCGCTGAACGCAGCGAAATGCAGATCATTCGTAACTTTATTGGTCAGGCCGATAACGCCGATCATCCGCAGAAGAAAAAGTATGGCCGCGTGGAACTGGTCGGTCCGTTCTCCGTGCGTGATGGCGAAGATAATTACCAACTGTATCTGATTCGTCCAGCCAGCAGTTCTCAATCCGATTTCATTAACTTACTGTTTGACCGCCCGCTATTACTGCTGATTGTGACTATGTTGGTCAGTACACCGTTGCTGTTGTGGTTGGCCTGGAGTCTGGCAAAACCGGCGCGTAAGCTGAAAAACGCTGCCGATGAAGTTGCCCAGGGGAACTTACGCCAGCACCCGGAACTTGAAGCGGGGCCACAGGAATTCCTTGCCGCCGGTGCCAGTTTTAACCAGATGGTCACCGCGCTGGAGCGCATGATGACCTCTCAGCAGCGTCTGCTTTCTGATATCTCTCACGAACTGCGCACGCCACTGACGCGCCTGCAACTGGGTACGGCGTTATTGCGCCGTCGTAGCGGTGAAAGCAAGGAACTGGAGCGTATTGAAACTGAAGCGCAACGTCTGGACAGCATGATCAACGATCTGTTGGTGATGTCACGTAATCAGCAGAAAAATGCGCTGGTTAGCGAGACCATCAAAGCCAACCAGTTGTGGAGTGAAGTGCTGGATAACGCGGCGTTCGAAGCCGAGCAAATGGGCAAGTCGTTGACAGTTAACTTCCCACCTGGGCCGTGGCCGCTGTACGGCAACCCGAACGCCCTGGAAAGTGCGCTGGAAAACATTGTTCGTAATGCTCTGCGTTATTCCCATACGAAGATTGAAGTGGGCTTTGCGGTAGATAAAGACGGTATCACCATTACGGTGGACGACGATGGTCCTGGCGTTAGCCCGGAAGATCGCGAGCAGATTTTCCGTCCGTTCTATCGCACCGATGAAGCGCGCGATCGTGAATCTGGCGGTACAGGTTTGGGGCTGGCGATTGTTGAAACCGCCATCCAGCAGCATCGTGGCTGGGTTAAAGCGGAAGACAGCCCGCTGGGCGGTTTACGACTGGTGATTTGGTTGCCGCTGTATAAGCGGAGTTAAACTCCGCATTTGTAGGCAGGATAAGGCGTTTACGCCGCATCCGGCGTTTGAGCAGAATGCCTGATGCGACGCTGATAGCGTCTTATCAGGCCTACTCTCCGGGGGTTATTTTCCCCACAACCGCCGTGAAAAATCTTCGATTTTGCCGCTCAGTCGGCGTTTCTGCATCGTTCGCGTCCAGCTTTTCGATAGTCCGGCTGCGGAAAGCAAACGGTGATACTGCTCATCATCAAACGGCATATGCCATGCGATGGCGGCAGCCTCCTGCACGGTCACATCACTGACACGGGAAACCAACTCCAGCGGCGCATCAGCAGATACCAACCCTGGCGCAATCACGCTATACAACCACCCCACTTTACCCGTGTTTTGCATCAACTGCGCTATGTCGCTGATATCAAAATGGTAATTGAGTTTATAGCAAGGGGAGCGTGGCTGGCTGACCTGAATTAATGCCTCTCCCCAGCGGAAAATATCGCCAATATAAACATTACTTTCCGTCAGACCGTCGGTTGAGAGATTTTCGCCAAACGCAGGCGCAACAAACAACTCCGCCTGTTCCGGAAATTCCCGCGCCCAGTAGAGATAGTGCTCACGAGGATAATGACACAGCGCTCTGTCTGGCCCGCCGTGAACCTTCTTCTCCGCCTGCTCGTCACCTTCCAGCCCCAGCTCCGTCAGCATCAACTCACCATCAACCTGGATTTTGGCAATTGCGCTGGGTTTGCCTTCGGGATAAGCCTGAATCTTGCCCGTGTATACATCAACCGGATATCGCATCTGTTCCCTCTCCACGAGAAATTTCCCCATTAGACCATATTTATTTTATGTCAGGCGTGCTGTTTTCGCGGTATGTATCCAGGCAGGAGCTCAATAGCAAACCGGACGAACGTTAGTTCATCCGGCTGTGGGGATTAAGGAAGCAGGTTTATTTTACCGTGCCTAAAATTTCGATTTTCGCCACTCTGGCTTTGACTTTACGTGACCAGATAGAGGTAAGAATTGGCACCAGAATCGAAGTCACAATGACCGCCGTCGCGACCAGCGAAGTTGCTGCCGGAGCCATCGGTTTAAACGCAGGCACCATTTCAGCAATCAGCACAGGTGTCGCTACCGCGGCCCCTGCGGAACTGGAAGCGGCAATTCCGGCAGTGCCATCGCCACCGCCAATCAATTTATCGGCGATAATCAACGGAATACCGGTCACGATAATTACTGCCACACCCAACAGGATCCCCAGCAAACCTGTCTGGGCAATTACAGTCAAATCAATGGTATTGCCCAGCGCGAAGGCAAAGAATGGAATCAGCGTCTGCACCGCTTTGCTGAAAAATTCTCGTAATTCAGGGTCAAGGTTCCCAAGGGCAAAGCCCACCAGGAACGGTAATACTGCGCCGACGAAAACATGCGGTTCAAACGAGGCAATCCCGGCAGTGCCCAGAATAATCATCGTCATGAGCGGCCCGGACTCCAATGACATCAACACAAATGCCCCAGCTTCTTCTTTCGTACCGTACTGCTGCATGATGGAAGCGTAAAGTCCGCCGTTGGTCATATCCATCGCCGCCACCAGCGCCAGCGTTGAAAGTCCGGCAAAGAATCCAACTTCAACACCATGTTCCGGAATAATGCGCGAGGCAATTGCCGCAACCACCCACGCGACGGCAATTTTTGTTACCACCAGCGTACCGGATTTACGCAATACCGTTCCCGTCGCGCTTAATTTTATTGACGCCCCCATGCAAAAAAACCACACCGCCAGAATGGGCACCGTACCGGTAATCATCCCGTTGGTGAATGATCCAAAATATTTCCCCGCCCCCGGCGAGAAGGTGTGGCACAGTGCGCCAAGGAATAGCGGGACGAGCATCATCCCCCCCGGGATTTTTTCAATCGAGCGTTTTATCTGCATTTCCATCACCTGTCGGCATATTTTTAAGGGCTGATGCGTAATTCCTCAACGGAGCATCAGTGTTGATGAAAACGAAGATAGACATTCATTTAATCAATAAAAGTGATCAAAACCACATCAATTGAAACACTGTTTTATTTTTATCGGATCATTGTTTTTATTTTGAAATTGATCACAAAAAAACCACCGCCGTTGGCGATGGTTCATTTTTTAAGCTGATATGCGGCGTAAACGCCTCATTGCAGCAGGCGGCAAATGATTATTTTTTCGCCGCGAAACGTGCCGCTGCTTCATCCCAGTTCACCACGTTCCAGAACTCTTTGATGTAGTCAGGACGGCGGTTCTGGAATTTCAGGTAGTAAGCATGTTCCCACACATCCAGGCCCAGAATCGGGAAGCCGGAAGCGCCAGAAATAGCTTCACCCATCAGCGGGGAGTCCTGGTTAGCAGTAGAAACCACCGCCAGTTTATCGCCTTTCAGCACCAGCCATGCCCAGCCGGAACCAAAGCGGGAAGCTGCCGCTTTCTCAAATTCTGCTTTGAAGTTATCAACGGAGCCGAAGTCACGTTCGATAGCCGCTTTCAGGTCACCCTGTAAGGTGGTGCCTTTTTTCAGACCTTTCCAGAACAGGCTGTGGTTAGCGTGACCGCCAGCGTTGTTGCGCAGTACGGTTTTCTTGTCTGCTGGCAGCTGGTCCAGTTTGGTGATCAGCTCTTCAACCGGCAGGTTGGCAAATTCTGGCAGGCTTTCCAGCGCCGCGTTGGCGTTGTTGACGTAGGTCTGATGGTGTTTGGTGTGGTGGATTTCCATGGTCTGCTTATCGAAGTGCGGTTCCAGGGCATCGTAAGCATACGACAGGGATGGCAGGGTATAGCTCATATTCATCTCCAGTATTGTCGGGCGGCCGATTGTTAATGCCGCGTAAGCAGTTGGTTCATTATAGTTAATTAAATGATATTGAAAATGATTATCAATGCCGTACTTTTCGTAAGGGTATGGTTTTGCAGGAAAATGCCCGAGATGTGAAGCAAATCACCCACTTAATGCCGTGATTGCCAGTAAATCGACAACGGCGGCAACAGGCGAAAGGTTAATCGACAGCACGATTTTTACACTCATCTCGTCGGAGATGTGACGCGACGAAAAATGATGAGGATAAGAAGATGAGTAACGCGATTACGATGGGGATATTTTGGCATTTGATCGGCGCGGCCAGTGCAGCCTGTTTTTACGCGCCGTTCAAAAAAGTAAAAAAATGGTCATGGGAAACCATGTGGTCAGTCGGTGGGATTGTTTCGTGGATTATTCTGCCGTGGGCCATCAGCGCCCTGTTACTACCGAATTTCTGGGCGTATTACAGCTCGTTTAGTCTCTCTACGCTGCTGCCTGTTTTTCTGTTCGGCGCTATGTGGGGGATCGGTAATATCAACTACGGCCTGACCATGCGTTATCTCGGCATGTCGATGGGAATTGGTATCGCCATTGGCATTACGTTGATTGTCGGTACGCTGATGACGCCAATTATCAACGGCAATTTCGATGTTCTGATTAATACCGAAGGCGGACGCATGACGTTGCTCGGCGTTCTGGTGGCGCTGATTGGCGTAGGGATTGTAACTCGCGCCGGACAGTTGAAAGAGCGCAAGATGGGCATAAAAGCCGAAGAGTTCAACCTGAAAAAAGGGCTGGTGCTGGCGGTGATGTGCGGCATTTTCTCTGCCGGGATGTCCTTTGCGATGAACGCCGCAAAACCGATGCATGAAGCAGCTGCCGCACTGGGCGTCGATCCACTGTATGTCGCTCTGCCAAGCTATGTTGTCATCATGGGAGGCGGCGCGATCATCAACCTCGGTTTCTGCTTCATTCGTCTGGCAAAAGTGAAGGATTTGTCGCTAAAAGCCGACTTTTCGCTGGCAAAACCGCTGATCATTCACAACGTGTTACTCTCGGCACTGGGCGGTTTGATGTGGTATCTGCAATTCTTTTTCTATGCCTGGGGCCACGCCCGCGTTCCGGCGCAGTATGACTACATCAGCTGGATGCTGCATATGAGCTTCTATGTATTGTGCGGCGGTATCGTCGGGCTGGTGCTGAAAGAGTGGAACAATGCAGGTCGCCGTCCGGTAACGGTGTTGAGCCTCGGTTGTGTGGTGATTATTGTCGCCGCCAACATCGTCGGCATGGGCATGGCGAATTAATCTTTCTGCGAATTGAGATGACGCCACTGGCTGGGCGTCATCCCGGTTTCCCGGGTAAACACCACCGAAAAATAGTTACTATCTTCAAAGCCACATTCGGTTGAAATATCACTGATTAACAGGCGGCTATGCTGGAGAAGATATTGCGCATGACACACTCTGACCTGCCGCAGATATTGATTGATGGTCATTCCAGTCTGCTGGCGAAATTGCTGACGCAAAACGCGCTCACTGCACGATGCCTCATCACAAAATTCATCCAGCGCAAAGGGACTTTTCAGGCTGGCCGCCAGCCGGGTAATCAGCTTATCCAGCAACGTTTCGCTGGATGTTGGCGGCAACGAATCACTGGTGTAACGATGGCGATTCAGCAACATCACCAACTGCCCGAACAGCAACTCTGCCATTTCGTTAGCAAACGGCACATGCTGACTACTTTCATGCTCAAGCTGACCGATAATCTGCCGCGCCTGTGCCATCCCCATGCTACCTAAGCGCCAGTGTGGTTGCCCTGCGCTGGCGCTAAATCCCGGAATCGCCCCCTGCCAGTCAAGATTCAGCTTCAGCCGCTCCGGGCAATAAATAATATTCTGCAAAACCAGATCGTTAACGGAAGCGTAGGAGTGTTTATCGTCAGCATGAATGTAAAAGAGATCGCCACGGGTAATGCGATAAGGGCGATCGTTGAGTACATGCAGACCATTACCGCGCCAGACAATTACCAGCTCACAAAAATCATGTGTATGTTCAGCAAAGACATCTTGCGGATAACGGTCAGCCACAGCGACTGCCTGCTGGTCGCTGGCAAAAAAATCATCTTTGAGAAGTTTTAACTGATGCGCCACCGTGGCTACCTCGGCCAGAGAACGAAGTTGATTATTCGCAATATGGCGTACAAATACGTTGAGAAGATTCGCGTTATTGCAGAAAGCCATCCCGTCCCTGGCGAATATCACGAGGTGACCAGTTAAACTCTCGGCGAAAAAGCGTCGAAAAGTGGTTACTGTCACTAAATCCGCAGCGATAGGCGATGTCGGTAACGCTGGCCTCGCTGTGGCGTAGCAGATGTCGGGCTTTCATCAGTCGCAGGCGGTTCAGGTAACGCTGAGGCGTCAGTCCCGTTTTCTGCTTAAGCTGCCGATGTAGCGTACGCAGCGAAAGAGAAAATTGATCCGCCACGGCATCCCAATTTACCTCATCGGCAAAATGGTCCTCCAGCCAGGCCAGAAGCAAGTTGAGACGTGATGCGCTGTTTTCCAGGTTCTCCTGCAAACTGCTTTTACGCAGCAAGAGCAGTAATTGCATAAACAAGATCTCGCGACTGGCGGTCGAGGGTAAATCATTTTCCCCTTCCTGCTGTTCCATCTGTGCAACCAGCTGTCGCACCTGCTGCAACACGCTGTGGTTAACGCGCCAGTGAGACGGATACTGCCCATCCTGCTCTTGTGGCAGCAACTGATTCAGCCCGGCGAGAAACTGAAATCGATCCGGCGAGCGATACAGCACATTGGTCAGACACAGATTATCGGTATGTTCATACAGATGCCGATCATGATCGCGTACGAAACAGACAGTCCCACCGGTGATGGTATAGGGCTGCCCATTAAACACATGAATACCCGTGCCATGTTCGACAATCACAATTTCATGAAAATCATGATGATGTTCAGGAAAATCCGCCTGCGGGAGCCGGGGTTCTATCGCCACGGACGCGTTACCAGACGGAAAAAAATCCACACTATGTAATACGGTCATACTGGCCTCCTGATGTCGTCAACACGGCGAAATAGTAATCACGAGGTCAGGTTCTTACCTTAAATTTTCGACGAAAAACCACGTAAAAAACGTCGATTTTTCAAGATACAGCGTGAATTTTCAGGAAATGCGGTAAGCATCACATCACCACAATTCAGCAAATTGTGAACATCATCACGTTCATCTTTCCCTGGTTGCCAATGGCCCATTTTCCTGTCAGTAACGAGAAGGTCGCGAATTCAGGCGCTTTTTAGACTGGTCGTAATGAAATTCAGCAGGATCACATTATGACCTTTCGCAATTGTGTCGCCGTCGATCTCGGCGCATCCAGTGGGCGCGTGATGCTGGCGCGTTACGAGTGTGAATGCCGCAGCCTGACGCTGCGCGAAATCCATCGTTTTAACAATGGCCTGCATAGCCAGAACGGTTATGTCACCTGGGATGTGGATAGCCTGGAAAGTGCCATTCGCCTTGGATTAAACAAGGTGTGCGAGCAAGGGATTCGTATCGATAGCATTGGGATTGATACCTGGGGCGTGGACTTTGTGCTGCTCGACCTACAGGGTAAGCGTGTGGGTCTGCCCGTTGCTTATCGCGATAGCCGCACCCATGGTCTGATGACGCAGGCACAACAGCAACTCGGCAAACGCGATATTTATCAGCGTAGCGGCATACAATTTCTACCCTTCAATACGCTTTATCAGTTGCGTGCGCTGACGGAGCAACAACCTGAGCTTATTCCACACATTGCTCACGCTCTGCTGATGCCGGATTACTTCAGTTATCGCCTGACCGGCAAGATGAACTGGGAATATACCAACGCCACCACCACGCAACTGGTCAATATCAATAGCGACGACTGGGACGAAACGCTACTGGCGTGGAGCGGGGCCAACAAAGCCTGGTTTGGTCGCCCGACACATCCGGGTAATGTCATTGGTCACTGGATTTGCCCGCAAGGTAATGCAATTCCTGTCGTCGCCGTTGCCAGCCATGATACCGCCAGCGCGGTTATCGCCTCGCCGTTAAACGGTTCCCGCGCTGCGTATCTCTCTTCTGGCACCTGGTCATTGATGGGCTTCGAAAGCCAGACACCATTCACCAATGACACGGCGCTGGCAGCCAACATCACCAATGAAGGCGGGGCGGAAGGTCGCTATCGGGTGCTGAAAAATATTATGGGCTTATGGCTGCTTCAGCGGGTGCTTCAGGAGCGGAAAATCAACGATCTTCCGGCGCTTATCGCCGCGACACAGGCACTGCCGGCTTGCCGCTTCACCATCAATCCCAATGACGATCGCTTTATTAATCCTGACGAGATGTGCAGCGAAATTCAGGCTGCGTGTCGGGAAACGGCGCAACCAATCCCGGAAAGTGATGCTGAACTGGCGCGCTGTATTTTCGACAGTCTGGCGCTGCTGTATGCCGATGTGTTGCATGAGCTGGCGCAGCTGCGCGGTGAAGATTTCTCGCAACTGCATATTGTCGGCGGCGGCTGCCAGAACACGCTGCTCAATCAGCTATGTGCCGATGCCTGCGGTATTCGGGTGATTGCCGGGCCTGTTGAAGCCTCGACGCTCGGCAATATCGGCATCCAGTTAATGACGCTGGATGAACTCAACAATGTGGATGATTTCCGTCAGGTCGTCAGCACCACCGCGAATCTGACCACCTTTACCCCTAATCCTGACAGTGAAATTGCCCACTATGTGGCGCGGATTCACTCTACACGACAGACAAAGGAGCTTTGCGCATGACCACTCAACTGGAACAGGCCTGGGAGCTTGCGAAACAGCGTTTCGCGGCGGTGGGGATTGATGTCGAGGAGGCGCTGCGCCAACTTGATCGTTTACCCGTTTCAATGCACTGCTGGCAAGGCGATGATGTTTCCGGTTTTGAAAACCCGGAAGGTTCGCTGACCGGTGGGATTCAGGCTACTGGCAATTATCCGGGCAAAGCGCGTAATGCCAGCGAGCTACGTGCCGATCTGGAACAAGCTATGCGGCTGATTCCGGGTCCGAAACGGCTTAATTTACATGCCATCTATCTGGAATCAGATACGCCAGTCGCGCGCGACCAAATCAAACCAGAGCACTTCAAAAACTGGGTTGAATGGGCGAAAACCAATCAGCTCGGTCTGGATTTTAACCCCTCCTGTTTTTCGCATCCGCTAAGCGCCGATGGCTTTACGCTTTCCCATGCCGACGACAGCATTCGCCAGTTCTGGATTGATCACTGCAAAGCCAGCCGCCGTGTTTCAGCCTATTTTGGCGAGCAACTCGGCACACCGTCGGTGATGAACATCTGGATCCCGGATGGCATGAAAGATATCACCGTTGACCGTCTCGCCCCGCGCCAGCGTTTACTGGCAGCACTGGATGAAGTGATCAGCGAGAAGCTGGATCCTGCGCACCATATCGACGCCGTTGAGAGCAAATTGTTTGGTATTGGCGCGGAGAGCTACACGGTTGGCTCCAATGAGTTTTACATGGGGTATGCCACCAGCCGCCAGACGGCGCTGTGCCTGGATGCCGGACATTTCCACCCAACTGAAGTGATTTCCGACAAGATTTCCGCCGCCATGCTGTATGTGCCGCAGTTGCTGCTGCACGTCAGCCGTCCGGTTCGCTGGGACAGCGATCACGTAGTGCTACTGGATGATGAAACTCAGGCGATTGCCAGTGAGATTGTTCGTCACGATCTGTTCGACCGGGTACATATCGGTCTCGATTTCTTTGATGCCTCTATCAACCGCATTGCCGCATGGGTCATTGGTACGCGCAATATGAAAAAAGCCCTGCTACGTGCGTTGCTGGAACCTACCACTGAACTGCGCAAGCTGGAAGCAGCGGGCGATTACACCGCACGACTGGCACTGCTGGAAGAACAAAAATCGTTGCCGTGGCAGGCGGTGTGGGAAATGTATTGTCAGCGTCACGATACCCCAGCAGGTAGCGAATGGCTGGAGAGCGTGCGGGCTTATGAAAAAGAAATTTTGAGCCAGCGTGGGTAAACACTGCCGGATGCGGCGCGAGCGCCTTATCCGGCCTACGGGTCGTGCATCCGACAACACCGAATTTACAGGAACACAGAACATGCAAAACATTACCCAGTCCTGGTTTGTCCAGGGAATGATCAAAGCCACCACCGACGCCTGGCTGAAAGGCTGGGACGAGCGCAATGGTGGTAACCTGACGCTGCGCCTGGATGACGCCGATATCGCACCGTATCACGACAACTTTCATGCACAACCGCGCTATATCCCGCTCAGCCAGCCCATGCCTTTACTGGCAAATACACCGTTTATTGTCACCGGCTCCGGCAAATTCTTTCGTAACGTCCAGCTTGATCCTGCGGCTAACTTAGGTGTCGTAAAAGTCGACAGCGACGGCGCGGGCTACCACATTCTCTGGGGGCTAACTCACGAAGCCGTTCCAACCTCTGAACTTCCGGCTCACTTCCTTTCCCACTGCGAGCGCATTAAAGCCACCAACGGTAAAGATCGGGTGATCATGCACTGCCACGCCACCAACCTGATCGCCCTTACCTACGTACTGGAAAACGACACCGCGCTCTTCACTCGCCAGCTTTGGGAAGGCAGCACCGAGTGTCTGGTAGTGTTCCCGGATGGCGTCGGCATTTTGCCGTGGATGGTGCCCGGCACGGACGAAATCGGCCAGGCGACCGCACAGGAAATGCAAAAACATTCGCTGGTGTTGTGGCCCTTCCACGGCGTCTTCGGCAGCGGTCCGACACTGGATGAAACATTCGGTTTAATCGACACCGCAGAAAAATCAGCACAAGTATTAGTGAAGGTTTATTCGATGGGCGGCATGAAACAGACCATCAGTCGTGAAGAGCTGATAGCACTCGGCCAGCGTTTCGGCGTTACACCACTTGCCAGTGCGCTGGCGCTGTAAGGAGCAAATATGATCCGCAAAGCCTTTGTCATGCAGGTTAACCCCGACGCCCACGAAGAGTATCAGCGTCGGCATAATCCAATCTGGCCGGAACTGGAAGCAGTGTTGAAATCTCACGGTGCGCATAACTACGCCATTTACCTCGACAAAGCGCGTAATCTGCTGTTTGCCACGGTAGAGATTGAATCTGAAGAACGGTGGAATGCGGTAGCCAGTACTGATGTTTGCCAACGTTGGTGGAAGTATATGACCGACGTTATGCCAGCTAACCCGGATAACAGCCCAGTCAGTAGCGAGCTGCAAGAAGTGTTTTACCTACCTTAATGAGTTGCGGTGCCGGAAAATATCCAGCACCGCGCCTTCATCAGAAGAAGTATTTAAAGCGAACGCGTGCGCCGTAACGGTCATCAGTATCATCACCGTGTTTTTTATCACCGTCGCTATCCAGAATGGAGTAATAAGTACCAAGGTAAATATTAAAGTTCTCCATATCCATCACATTAGCGAACTGATAAGACGCATGAATGGTGTGAATGGTGTACGTCCCTTCATCATCAATCCAGCAGTCGTTATCACAAACTACACCGCTGAATTCATCAATCTTATTGTGCGCGTAGATATAACCCAGCTCGAAACGTTTCCACAGCGCGTTAATCCCGGCAGTGAAATCTTTCTCATTATTAGCATCTAAATAGGCGGTATTAAGATTAACCACGACGCCATTTTCCGGATCCGTTTTCAGGCCATTCCAGGTCATGCTCATACCATAGCCGGTACGATCGGACTGATCGACAAAATTACCCTTGCTATCGGTATAACCATAAGCATTATTTACTACGTTCGCTTCCATCGCTGCGGAAACGGTGAATTCTTCCGTCGGCGACCAGGCAATTACCGGACGCAGATAAGCAACATTTTTCTGCTGCTCCATATCGCGTCCATAATAATTACCGTCATTATATAAAGATGTTCCGTCTTCAAGTAACGTGTTTAATTCAAAATACCAGTTATCGAGTTGTTTGCTGACAAGGAAATTACCGCCAGCGTTAGAGCGCCCGCGGCCCTCTTTCATCATATAGATATAACCGCTGCCATCGTCATAAAGATCGTTCGCAGTATTACCGGAATGTTCAACAAAGGTATCCTGATTCAGCGGGAACATATCGTAGGCTTCAAAACGGCCTACTTTGACCTTCCAGTCGTTTTCTTTGCCAAAGAAGAATACCGCATCATCGATATTTACTGAACCGTGCATATCCCCCAGCGGTTGTGCGGAGAACCCGGCGAAATAACCATTATCCAGTTTTCGCATACCATCAAAACCTAACAGAATACGACCATTGAGATTCCACTGTTCATTAGTGGGATCACTATTCACATCAGCGTTGGTCATTGCCAGCAGGCCATGATTACTTTCTGCATCCATATTAAATTCTACGTCGCCGTAGATTTTTAAATCGCCATAACCTGAGAGCAAAAGATTAGGTGAGGTGGAATTTTTCTTTGCAGATTCCGCCGTTGCCTGTCCATTTACCGGCGTATTGCCCTGGGCAGCTTTAATTTCGCGGATCTCAGCGGCTTGTTGTGTCTGCAGCTGTTTAACCTGGCTCTCTGCTTTTGCTGCCCGCATTTCTGCCGCTTCCAGGCGTTCTTCCAGCAATGCCATGCGTTGTTCCAGCGTTAAATGCTGTGTTTTTGCCATTCCGGTACTACATGCCAATAATAAACCGATGGCTAAAGATAATGTCGATTTTTTCATTATTTACGTTCCCTGAAATAAAAGAGACCCTACGCTTTCCAAAAGGAATACGTATATAGAGAAATATAAGGTGTGCACTTTCGAATTTTTAATCCAACTTCAGCAGGCCGATGGATAGTATCCCGCTGCATAATATGAGTAAATCCGCTGATTTCCTGGAACGTGAGGAATATAACAATAGTGCCGTTTTTAACTAAATATCGTAAAAAATATTAGATATAATTCACGCTGACTCATAAGCCACAAATATAAATAACCTTGCTGCAAAATATGTGCGGCAGTTAAACATTCACAACATCATTAAATAATGATTTTTTATTCACTGCATTTATTTTTCCCATCAATATGTGCCTTACACCGCAAAATTTATCCTTCACTCTGCCTTATATTGTCACGACTTCACGACATATCCGCGCTCATCACAAAACCGCCCCGCCGTTACAATTAACTATAATATTTTTTCATGGAGTCCAATAATGGCAGCACTTACTGCAAGCTGTATTGACCTGAATATTCAGGGCAATGGCACTTATTCCGTTCTGAAGCAGTTGGCGACAATGGCGTTACAAAACGGTTTTATCACCGACTCACATCAATTCCTGCAAACCCTGCTGCTGCGCGAAAAAATACACTCCACCGGTTTTGGTTCTGGTGTCGCCGTGCCGCACGGTAAAAGCGCCTGTGTTAAACAACCGTTCGTATTATTCGCTCGCAAAGCGCAGGCCATTGACTGGAAAGCCAGCGATGGCGAAGACGTCAATTGCTGGATCTGCCTCGGCGTGCCGCAAAGTGGCGAAGAGGAACAGGTCAAAATCATCGGCACGCTGTGCCGCAAAATTATCCACCAGGATTTTATCGACCAACTGCGACAGGGCGACGCCGACCAGGTGCTTGCTTTGTTAAATCAAACCCTCAGCTCATAAGGACGTGGCGATGGAGTCATCCTTACGTATTGTCGCGATCACCAACTGCCCCGCCGGGATCGCTCACACCTACATGGTGGCGGAAGCCCTGGAACAGAAAGCCCGTTCTCTCGGCCATACCATTAAAGTGGAAACTCAAGGGTCAAGCGGCGTTGAAAACCGCTTATCCTGCGAAGAGATTGCCGCTGCCGATTACGTGATTCTCGCTACCGGGCGTGGCCTGAGCGGTGACGATCGCGCGCGGTTTGCCGGGAAAAAGGTGTATGAGATTGCCATCTCTCAGGCACTGAAAAATATCGACCAGATTTTCAGTGAATTGCCGACAAATTCGAAGCTTTTTGCCGCAGATAGCGGCGTGAAGCTCGGCAAACAGGAAGTACAAAGCGGCAGCGTGATGAGCCACCTGATGGCGGGCGTCTCTGCAGCGCTGCCGTTTGTCATCGGTGGCGGTATCCTGGTGGCGCTTGCCAACATGCTGGTGCAGTTCGGTTTGCCGTATACCGATATGTCGAAAGGTGCGCCGTCGTTTACCTGGGTGGTTGAATCCATCGGTTATCTCGGTTTCACCTTTATGATCCCCATCATGGGCGCTTATATTGCCTCGTCGATTGCCGATAAACCCGCTTTCGCTCCGGCGTTTCTGGTTTGTTATCTGGCGAACGACAAAGCCCTGCTCGGCACCCAGTCTGGCGCGGGCTTCCTCGGTGCGGTGGTGCTTGGGCTGGCGATTGGCTATTTCGTCTTCTGGTTCCGTAAAGTCCGTCTCGGCAAAGCGTTACAACCGCTGCTCGGTTCCATGCTTATCCCGTTCGTTACTCTGCTGGTTTTTGGCGTACTGACTTACTACGTTATCGGACCGGTGATGTCCGATCTCATGGGCGGGCTGCTGCACTTCCTGAACACCATTCCTCCATCAATGAAGTTTGCGGCGGCGTTTCTGGTCGGTGCGATGCTGGCGTTCGATATGGGCGGCCCCATCAACAAAACCGCCTGGTTCTTCTGCTTCTCACTGCTGGAAAAACACATTTACGACTGGTACGCCATCGTCGGCGTTGTCGCGCTGATGCCGCCTGTCGCGGCGGGTCTTGCGACGTTCATTGCGCCCAAACTGTTTACTCAACAGGAAAAAGAAGCCGCCAGTAGTGCCATTGTGGTCGGTGCCACAGTCGCAACCGAACCGGCTATTCCTTACGCTCTGGCCGCTCCGTTACCGATGATTACCGCCAACACGCTGGCGGGCGGTATTACCGGCGTGCTGGTGATCGCTTTCGGAATCAAACGGCTGGCACCGGGTTTGGGTATCTTTGACCCGCTGATCGGCCTGATGTCGCCGGTAGGTTCATTTTATCTGGTGCTGGCGATTGGCCTCGCGCTGAACATTTCATTCATTATCGTCCTGAAAGGATTATGGTTACGCCGCAAAGCCAAAGCTGCGCAACAGGAGCTTGTCCATGAACATTGAGTTACTGCAACAGTTGTGCGAAGCCAGCGCCGTCAGCGGCGATGAACAGGAAGTTCGCGACATTCTGATGAACACGCTGGAACCCTGCGTGAATGAGATCACCTTCGATGGTCTGGGCAGCTTTGTTGCCCGTAAGGGGAATAAAGGGCCGAAAGTTGCCGTTGTCGGGCATATGGATGAAGTCGGCTTTATGGTCACCCACATCGACGAGAGCGGTTTTCTGCGTTTTACCACCATTGGCGGCTGGTGGAATCAGTCGATGCTCAACCACCGGGTAACCATACGCACACACAAGGGAGTGAAAATCCCTGGTGTAATTGGCTCCGTCGCGCCACATGCGTTAACCGAAAAGCAAAAGCAACAACCGCTGTCATTTGATGAGATGTTCATTGATATTGGCGCAAACAGTCGCGAAGAAGCGGAAAAACGTGGCGTGGAAATTGGCGATTTTATTAGCCCGGAAGCCAATTTTGCCTGCTGGGGCGAAGATAAAGTGGTCGGCAAGGCGTTGGATAACCGCATCGGCTGCGCAATGATGGCTGAGCTATTGCAGACGGTGAATAACCCCGAAATTACGCTGTATGGCGTTGGCAGTGTGGAAGAAGAAGTTGGGCTACGCGGGGCGCAAACCTCGGCTGAACACATTAAACCGGATGTGGTGATCGTGCTGGATACCGCTGTCGCGGGCGATATTCCAGGCATTGATAACATTAAATATCCGCTGAAACTGGGCAACGGGCCGGGGCTGATGCTGTTTGACAAGCGCTACTTCCCCAACCAGAAACTGGTAGCAGCGTTAAAAAGCTGTGCCACGCAGAATGATTTACCGCTGCAATTTTCCACTATGAAAACCGGTGCGACGGATGGCGGGCGCTACAACGTGATGGGCGGCGGACGTCCGGTTGTCGCGCTGTGCCTGCCAACGCGTTATCTGCACGCTAACAGCGGCATGATTTCAAAAGCCGATTACGATGCTCTGCTCACGTTGATAAGGGATTTTCTGACCACCTTAACCGCGGAGAAAGTCAACGCGTTTAGCCAGTTCCGTCAGGTGGATTAATGCTAAACGAACGCCAGTTAAAGATTGTCGATCTGCTGGAGCAACAGCCACGCACGCCTGGCGAGCTGGCGCAACAGACTGGCGTTTCTGGCAGGACCATCCTGCGTGATATTGACTATCTCAACTTTACCCTTAACGGCAAAGCCCGCATTTCCGCCAGTGGCAACGCGGGCTATCAGCTGGAAATCTTCGAGCGCCGCAGCTTTTTTCAGTTGCTGCAAAAGCACGATAACGACGATCGGCTGCTGGCGCTGTTATTACTGAATACCTTCACTCCCCGTGCGCAACTCGCCTCGACGCTTAATTTGCCAGAAACCTGGGTAGCAGAGCGCCTGCCCCGCCTGAAACAGCGCTATGAACGCAGTTTTTGTCTCGCCAGTCGCCCTGGTTTGGGCCATTTCATTGATGAGACAGAAGAGAAACGCATTATTTTGCTGGCGAATCTTTTACGCAAAGATCCGTTTTTAATTCCGCTGTCGGGAGTAACACGAGACAATTTTCAACAATTAACCACCGCCTGCGAAAAGCAACGTCGCTGGCCGCTGATGCAAGGCGACTATCTCTCAAGCCTGATTCTGGCTATTTACGCGTTGCGTAATCAGCTTACTGACACATGGCCTGAATATCCCGGTAGCGAGATAAAACAGATTGTTGAATATAGCGGCCTGTTTCTTGGTGATAACGCTGTAAGAACGTTGACGGGGTTGATAGAAAAACAGCATCAACAGGCGCAGGTTATTTGTGTCGATAATGTGCTGGCATTGCTGCAAAGGGTACCGGGCATTGCGTCATTGAATATTATTGATACGCAACTGGTTGAGAATATTACCGGGCATTTATTACGTTGCCTTGCCGCGCCGGTGTGGATTGGTGAGCACCGCCAAAGCAGCATGAATAACCTGAAAGCCGCCTGGCCTGCGGCCTTTGATATGAGTCTGCACTTTATTACGCTACTGCGTGAACAACTCGATATTCCCCTTTTCGACAGCGATCTGATTGGTTTGTATTTTGCCTGTGCGCTGGAACGGCATCAAAACGAACGCCAGCCGATCATTTTGCTCTCTGATCAGAACGCGATTGCCACTATTAATCAGCTCGCCATTGAGCGCGATGTCCTGAATTGTCGGGTGATTATTGCCCGCAGCGTAAGCGAACTGGTTGCCATTCGCGAAGAGATTGAGCCGTTATTGATCATTAATAACAGCCATTATTTACTGGATGACGCGGTCAATAATTGCATCATCGTAAAAAATATCATTACGGCTGCCGGTATCGAACAAATAAAACATTTTCTGGCGACGGCATTTATTCGCCAGCAACCGGAGCGTTTTTTTTCTGCCCCCGGAAGTTTTCATTATTCGAATGTACGTGGTGAAAGCTGGCAACATATTACCCGGCAAATATGTGCGCAATTAGTGACGCAACACCACATTACCGCCGATGAAGCACAACGGATCATCGCCCGCGAAAGCGAAGGCGAAAACCTGATTGTTAATCGTCTCGCCATCCCACATTGCTGGAGCGAACAGGAACGACGTTTTCGTGGATTTTTTATTACCCTCGCCCAACCGGTTGAGGTGAATAACGAAGTCATTAACCATGTGCTGATCGCCTGTGCCGCCGCCGATGCGCGTCATGAGCTAAAAATATTTAGCTATCTTGCCAGCGTATTGTGCCAGCATCCGGCAGAGGTTATTGCCGGGTTAACAGGATATGAGGCATTTATGGAGTTACTTCACAAGGGGTGAACTGTGTCGGATGCGCCGCATCCGACACTGCATTTATCACCAAAATCAAAAACGTTTAACGCAGGCGATTATAGTCATCGACCATTTCGTTGTACTCGCGTAACGCTCGCGGAAATGAGTCGTCGACCATCCAGCTGGTGTTTGCATCCTGAAGTTGCTCTTTATCCCAGTCAGAGTACGGAACTTTATCTCTGACGCGGCGAACATATTTTTTAGCCTCGAGTTGATACTGGTCTGCCGAATTAATGAACGAGAAATTCATACCGCCTTTATCCGCTTCTTTGGCCTGCGCCACCAGCGTTTCCAGTTCAGAGACTTTCTTCATTGCCGCATCAACATCAAACTTCTCTTGCGAAATCAGGTTATTAATTTGTTTCGCTGAAATCATGACTGCCAGAGAGTAGTAGTGGAATGTTTTCCCTTCTCTTTGTTCAATATTTTTCAGTTCCGCAAGCTGGCGCTTATCGTTAATTTCCTGAATCGCCGCATGATAAGATTCTGCTACAGGTTCAAAGGCTTCAAGATTTTTTAAGAATGTCTGGTGCAGCGTTTTTCCTTTGGCAAACGCATCGTCTTTATAATTTTCCTGGGTGTAATATTTATCCATTTCGTTAATGGTATTACCCAACGCCACGGCAGCATCGATATAACTCACCGCCACGCCATCAATAGGTTGCAGCGCAGGCGTTAACGCCACAGCACTTTTTACGCCTTTTTCACACTCAGCGAGGTTGGATTCACTAATACCGTAGATACCATAAACAGTACGCTCTTCACCGGTAGGGCCCTGTTTAAAATCTTTCAGCCAGTCAGCATAACGCGCCAGACTGCTCTGTACAGGGATCTGTAACTTGTTGTAGCACTTGATATAGACATCCATTTTTTCGTCGAAAACCGCTTGTTCATCGACCACCGGTTGAGCAGGCGTTTCAGGTTTAGCTTCTGCTTTTGCAACGGGAGCTTCAGTAGGTTTCGCTTCAGGAGCTAGTGCGGCAGGTTGACTATTGGCAGGCGGGGGCGTTTCTGTTTCGGTTTTTTTATCATCACAACCCGTGATACCGAGAGCCATGATGGCGGCTATAATAGCGGAAGATAATAAATTCCTTTTCATTTAATTGCCTTATAAATATATAGATAAGAGAGTAAACATAATAAAGGAAAAAAGAAAATGCCACTACACGCGTTTTGTTTATAAATAAAACGATAAAATTCACGAAATGAATAAGTCCTGCAATTTAATATATATCGCAGGACTTATTTTAATTAATTACTCAAACGCTGCGGATGGGTATAAACCGTTGCCCGACCCGGTTTACAAAAGCCCACCAGCGTCAAATTACAACGCTCAGCCACTTCTACAGCAAGTGTGGTCGCGGCAGACACCGCAAACAAAATCTCTACGCCACACATCGCCGACTTTTGCACCATTTCATAACTGGCACGACTGGAAACCAGCACCGCACCTTGCTGCCAGCTTTCCCCTTCTTGTGACCGGCGGCCTAACAGTTTATCCAGCGCCACATGGCGACCCACGTCTTCATGCCCGCCTACCAGTTCGCCAGATGGCAACATCCAGGCAGCGGCGTGAGTACAACCAGTCAGTTGCCCCACTGGCTGGAAATCATTGAGATGGCGTAATGCATCATCCAGTTTGTTGAGATCAAATGTCTGAGTGAACGGCAGCGGCTGCACCGGTTTACCGATGTCATTAAGTTGCTCCACGCCGCACACACCACATCCCGTACGTCCCGCCAGTGCCCGACGACGCTCCTTCAACCCCATAAAGCGGCGGCTGGAAAGCTCAATTTGCACTTCCAGACCATTACAGGAAGGAACGACATCCATACCGAAGATATCGCGCGGACTTTCGATAATCCCCTCGGAAAGCGAAAAACCGAGCGCAAAGTATTCAAGGTCTTTGGGCGACGCCATCATCACCACATGCGAAATGCCGTTGTAGACCAGCGCAACGGGAACCTCTTCCGCCACCTCATCTAACCGTGGGTGTTGTAAATCGTCACGCCGCCATAACTCAATTTGACGAACACCTGTGACATTTGTCACATTTTTGATTTCTTTTTGCTGTGTTTTTTTCACTTTCTATTAACCGGATAAGAACACACACACCAACATTATGGTATTCTGTTACAAACCCTTCCTGGATGGAGGGAAATTGAGCCAATTCTGGACCTTTGCGGCCCCTTCCGCAAAGAAAAATAACTCCCACTCCCTGCACACGCAGCAAGCGAATGTAAATGGGACGTGACAATGTCGAAACAAGGAGCAATCCATGCAGGTCAGCAGAAGGCAGTTCTTTAAGATCTGCGCTGGCGGTATGGCAGGCACCACGGCAGCGGCACTGGGTTTTGCACCCAGCGTAGCACTCGCGGAAACCCGGCAGTATAAACTGCTGCGCACCCGCGAAACCCGTAATACCTGCACCTATTGTTCCGTAGGCTGTGGGCTGTTGATGTACAGCCTCGGTGACGGAGCAAAAAACGCCAAAGCATCTATCTTCCATATCGAAGGTGACCCGGATCACCCGGTCAACCGCGGTGCACTTTGTCCGAAAGGCGCTGGCCTGGTGGATTTCATCCACTCCGAAAGCCGTCTGAAGTTTCCGGAATACCGTGCGCCAGGTTCTGATAAATGGCAGCAAATCAGTTGGGAAGAGGCGTTTGATCGCATTGCCAAACTGATGAAAGAAGACCGCGATGCTAACTACATTGCGCAAAACGCCGAAGGCGTGACTGTTAACCGCTGGCTCTCCACCGGGATGCTGTGTGCTTCCGCGTCGAGTAACGAAACCGGCTATTTAACGCAAAAATTCTCCCGCGCGCTGGGTATGCTCGCGGTCGACAACCAGGCGCGTGTCTGACACGGACCAACGGTAGCAAGTCTTGCTCCAACATTTGGTCGCGGTGCGATGACCAACCACTGGGTCGACATCAAGAACGCCAACCTCGTCGTGGTGATGGGCGGTAACGCCGCTGAAGCACACCCGGTCGGGTTCCGCTGGGCGATGGAAGCCAAAATTCACAACGGCGCGAAGCTGATTGTGATCGATCCTCGCTTTACGCGTACGGCGGCGGTGGCTGACTACTATGCCCCTATTCGTTCCGGTACTGACATTGCTTTCCTGTCAGGCGTATTGCTGTACCTGCTGAACAATGAAAAATTCAACCGCGAATACACCGAAGCCTATACCAACGCCAGCCTGATCGTGCGTGAGGATTACGGCTTTGAAGATGGCCTGTTCACCGGCTACGACGCGGAAAAACGCAAGTACGATAAATCCAGCTGGACCTACGAGCTGGACGAAAACGGCTTCGCCAAACGCGATACCACGCTGCAACATCCGCGCTGCGTGTGGAACTTGCTGAAACAGCACGTTTCCCGTTATACGCCAGATGTGGTTGAAAACATCTGTGGTACGCCGAAAGACGCGTTCCTGAAAGTCTGCGAATACATCGCCGAAACCAGTGCTCACGATAAAACTGCCTCGTTCCTTTACGCGCTCGGCTGGACGCAACACTCCGTTGGTGCGCAAAACATTCGAACGATGGCGATGATCCAGCTGCTGCTCGGCAATATGGGGATGGCAGGCGGCGGCGTTAACGCCCTGCGCGGTCACTCCAACATTCAGGGGCTGACGGACCTGGGGCTGCTGTCGCAGAGCCTGCCAGGTTACATGACGCTGCCAAGCGAGAAGCAGACCGATCTGCAAACCTACCTTGCCGCCAATACGCCGAAACCGCTGCTGGAAGGCCAGGTTAACTACTGGGGCAATTACCCGAAATTCTTCGTCTCCATGATGAAGGCCTTCTTTGGTGATAAAGCGACGGCAGAAAACAGCTGGGGCTTTGACTGGTTGCCGAAGTGGGATAAAGGCTACGACGTCCTGCAATACTTCGAGATGATGAAAGAGGGCAAGGTCAATGGCTATATCTGCCAGGGCTTTAACCCTGTTGCCTCATTCCCGAACAAAAACAAAGTGATCGGTTGTCTGTCGAAACTGAAGTTCCTCGTCACTATCGACCCGCTGAACACTGAAACCTCTAACTTCTGGCAGAACCACGGTGAGCTGAACGAAGTGGACTCGTCGAAGATCCAGACCGAAGTGTTCCGTCTGCCATCGACCTGCTTCGCGGAAGAGAACGGTTCAATCGTTAACTCCGGTCGCTGGTTGCAGTGGCACTGGAAAGGTGCGGACGCCCCGGGGATTGCGCTGACTGATGGCGAGATCCTCTCCGGTATCTTCCTGCGCTTGCGCAAGATGTACGCCGAACAGGGTGGCGCGAACCCGGACCAGGTGCTGAACATGACCTGGAACTACGCCATCCCGCATGAGCCGAAGTCGGAAGAAGTGGCGATGGAGAGCAACGGTAAGGCGCTGGCCGATATTACCGATCCGGCAACCGGGGCGGTTATCGTCAAGAAAGGCCAACAACTCAGCTCGTTCGCTCAACTGCGCGATGACGGCACCACCTCCTGTGGCTGCTGGATTTTCGCCGGTAGCTGGACGCCGGAAGGCAACCAGATGGCGCGCCGTGATAACGCCGATCCGTCTGGCCTCGGTAACACGCTGGGCTGGGCATGGGCATGGCCGCTTAACCGCCGCATTCTGTATAACCGCGCCTCCGCAGATCCGCAGGGTAACCCGTGGGATCCGAAGCGTCAGTTGCTGAAATGGGACGGCACCAAATGGACCGGCTGGGATATTCCGGACTACAGCGCAGCGCCTCCGGGCAGTGGCGTCGGGCCGTTTATCATGCAGCAGGAAGGCATGGGGCGTCTGTTTGCCCTCGATAAGATGGCGGAAGGTCCGTTCCCGGAACACTACGAGCCGTTTGAAACGCCGCTGGGAACTAACCCACTGCATCCAAACGTTATCTCGAACCCGGCTGCGCGAATCTTTAAAGACGATGCCGAAGCATTGGGTAAAGCCGATAAGTTCCCGTATGTCGGAACCACCTATCGTCTGACCGAGCACTTCCACTACTGGACCAAACACGCGCTGTTGAATGCGATTTTGCAGCCAGAGCAGTTTGTGGAAATCGGGGAGTCGCTGGCGAATAAACTTGGCATTGCCCAGGGCGATACCGTGAAAGTCTCCTCCAACCGTGGCTATATCAAAGCCAAAGCGGTGGTGACCAAACGTATTCGCACGCTGAAAGCGAACGGCAAAGATATCGATACCATCGGTATTCCGATTCACTGGGGCTATGAAGGTGTTGCGAAAAAAGGCTTTATTGCCAACACGTTAACGCCATTCGTCGGTGATGCGAACACGCAGACGCCGGAGTTTAAGTCCTTCCTTGTGAATGTGGAAAAGGTGTAACGGAGACGACATATGGCTTATCAATCTCAAGATATCATTCGTCGTTCCGCGACTAACGGTCTGACCCCCGCGCCTCAGGCGCGGGACTTCCAGGAAGAAGTGGCGAAACTCATCGACGTCACCACCTGTATCGGCTGTAAAGCCTGTCAGGTGGCGTGTTCAGAGTGGAACGACATTCGCGATACCGTCGGCAATAACATTGGGGTGTACGACAACCCCAATGATTTAAGCGCCAAATCGTGGACGGTGATGCGCTTCTCGGAAGTGGAGCAGAACGACAAACTGGAATGGCTGATCCGTAAAGACGGCTGTATGCACTGTTCCGATCCAGGCTGCCTGAAAGCGTGTCCGGCGGAAGGGGCAATTATTCAGTATGCCAACGGTATCGTCGACTTCCAGTCCGAGCAGTGCATTGGTTGCGGTTATTGCATTGCGGGCTGTCCGTTCGACATTCCGCGCCTCAACCCGGAAGACAACCGCGTTTATAAATGTACGCTGTGCGTTGACCGCGTGGTGGTTGGGCAAGAACCGGCCTGCGTGAAGACCTGCCCAACGGGCGCGATTCACTTCGGTACGAAAGAGTCGATGAAAACGCTGGCGAGCGAGCGCGTGGCGGAGCTGAAAACTCGCGGTTACGACAATGCGGGTCTGTACGATCCGGCAGGCGTGGGTGGTACACACGTTATGTACGTGCTGCACCATGCTGACAAGCCAAATCTGTATCATGGCTTGCCGGAGAACCCGGAAATCAGCGAAACCGTGAAATTCTGGAAAGGCATCTGGAAACCGCTCGCAGCTGTTGGCTTTGCGGCTACCTTCGCAGCCAGTATCTTCCACTACGTGGGTGTCGGTCCGAACCGTGCGGATGAGGAAGAGAATAATCTGCACGAAGAGAAAGACGAGGAGCGCAAATGAAACGACGTGACACCATCGTGCGCTACACCGCGCCGGAACGTATCAACCACTGGATCACCGCCTTCTGCTTCATCCTGGCGGCGGTGAGCGGGCTGGGCTTTTTGTTCCCTTCCTTCAACTGGTTGATGCAAATCATGGGCACACCGCAGCTGGCGCGCATTCTGCACCCGTTTGTCGGCGTGGTTATGTTTGCCTCGTTCATCATCATGTTTTTCCGTTACTGGCATCACAACCTAATCAATCGGGATGATATCTTTTGGGCGAAGAATATTCGTAAGATCGTCGTCAACGAGGAAGTAGGTGATACCGGGCGTTATAACTTCGGTCAGAAATGCGTTTTCTGGGCGGCGATTATTTTCCTGGTTCTGCTGCTGGTGAGCGGCGTGATTATCTGGCGTCCTTATTTTGCGCCTGCTTTCTCAATCCCGGTGATCCGATTCGCGTTAATGCTGCATTCATTTGCCGCAGTGGCGTTAATTGTGGTTATCATGGTGCATATCTACGCCGCCCTTTGGGTGAAAGGCACGATTACCGCCATGGTGGAAGGATGGGTTACTAGCGCATGGGCGAAGAAACATCACCCACGCTGGTACCGTGAGGTCCGCAAGACAACGGAAAAGAAAGCTGAATGAGTATTCGCATAATCCCGCAAGATGAGCTGGGTTCGAGCGAGAAACGTACGGCGGATATGATTCCGCCGTTATTGTTCCCTCGGCTCAAAAATTTATACAACCGCCGCGCCGAGCGTCTGCGCGAGCTGGCAGAAAATAATCCGCTGGGTGATTACCTGCGTTTTGCTGCGCTTATCGCCCACGCCCAGGAAGTGGTGCTGTACGACCATCCGCTGGAGATGGATCTGACCGCGCGCATTAAAGAAGCCAGCGCACAGGGCAAGCCACCGCTGGATATTCACGTTTTGCCGCGTGATAAGCACTGGCAAAAGCTGCTGATGGCAATGATTGCTGAGCTGAAACCTGAAATGAGCGGCCCCGCGCTGGCAGTGATTGAGAATCTGGAGAAGGCATCAAGCCAGGAGCTGGAAGATATGGCCAGCGCGCTGTTCGCCTCTGATTTCTCGTCCGTCAGCAGCGATAAAGCGCCGTTTATCTGGGCCGCACTGTCGCTCTACTGGGCGCAGATGGCCAATCTGATCCCCGGCAAAGCCCGCGCTGAATATGGCGAACAACGTCAATATTGCCCGGTTTGTGGTTCTATGCCGGTGTCCAGCATGGTGCAAATTGGCACCACTCAGGGGCTGCGTTATCTGCACTGCAACCTGTGTGAAACCGAATGGCACGTAGTGCGCGTAAAATGCAGCAATTGTGAACAGAGCGGCAAACTGCATTACTGGTCGCTGGATGACGAACAGGCCGCGATTAAAGCCGAAAGCTGCGATGACTGCGGCACTTACCTGAAGATTCTTTATCAGGAAAAAGAGCCGAAAGTTGAAGCCGTGGCAGATGACCTCGCCTCTCTGGTACTGGATGCGCGAATGGAGCAAGAAGGCTACGCCCGCAGTTCCATCAACCCGTTCCTGTTTCCGGGTGAAGGGGAGTAATCTCTGACGTTTTCCGGGTGGCGCTGGTCGCCCGGATTACAGTTCATAGGGTATGACGACACCATCTCTCGTATTCCGCGTTACCCATTCAAGACTATGCTGTTAGTGCCTGTTTGGCCTCATTCTTCCCGCCAACACATCGATAAGGTTATTGGTATGTCACTGATGACAAGCGTAAGATTGCCTGATGCGCTGCGCTTATCAGGCCTACCAATAAACTGCAATATGTTGAATTTGCACGACTTTGTGGGCAGGATAAGGCGTTCACGCCGCATCCGGCATGAACAACTCGCACGTTGTCAGCAATCTGATTGATATCATTTTTTCCCATTACCATTCCTCGCGCAGCTTACGCTGGTATTCGACACCATCTTCCTCACATCCTTTCCAGATGCCAAAAGCACTGGTTCTTGCTGTTTGCGATTGATTTACCTGGTATTGGTCTACCGCTTCCCGTAATAGTTCCGCACGAGGAAGATTACACTGCACCTCAAGATCATCAAGTTGCTTAATCACCTCATTCGATAAATCGAGTAAAATTCTGCCCATATCCATACCTGCCAGAGAGTTCATAAATATCTCGCCAATATCATTTTGAATCTATGGAGAGAAAAGTACCTTTGTCGAATGCTTAAAGAAAGTGCATTTACGTATCACTTTTATTTTTGCGAGGCGTTTTCCAGATATGATGTAACAGTTGCAATTATTAGAAGTTCAAGTAAAACAACCTTGTATTAATACCAGAATAAGGGGATCTGGTTTTTTATATTCAAGAATAAAAAATTTTTTGTCATTCCTTATGCTCCTTACACTGATCATCGACACCCACTGTCTCCCCCTTTTGCCTGCCTCCCTTTGCTTTACGCACCGGGAATTGCTGACGTTCCAGATATTGCTCTACCGCTTCGCGTAAAATTGCAGATCGTGAAACCTTACGCCAGCCCCTAAGCTTGTTCAGCCGTTTAATTGCCTCTTCTGATAAATGAAGAAAAACCGTATTCATCGTCATTGCCACCACCTAACATATATTACTCATTAATGTATGTGCGAAAATTACGCCGAAAAATCATTTAAAAAAAGCGGATTTTTGCATGCTGTTTTGTTTTTGCGAGACGTTTTCCAGAAATAATAAGAACGTTGCAGTTGTTTCATTTGTTAATCAAAAATGGTTTGGTTATCGCCCAGGATGAGATATGGGTGCTATAAATATATTATATTCAGGGATATTTATTTTTTGATTGGGTCTTCATTTGCATAATCTGAATGGTGTACCCGAAAAACGTCAGCATCCTAACAGCACCAGGATTTAAGGTGAAATTTAACATCCATCACAGACCGGTCAATGCTGCCGCCAACCGGTCTTTACTTGCTCGTCGTTATAATTTTGTGGGTAACAGTTCGGGAAACAAGGAATTCCTTCCGGAACACCCCGGTATCATCCGATAGCATTGACGTCAATCATCAGCGCGACGGTGAGTTTTTTTAATCGAATCATAGGATGGTAACGTTAAGCACGATTACGGGTCATAGTAAAACTCCTGAGCAGGCGGCACTATGCCGCTTTCACAGGAGTTCTGAATACTGGTGCTTTCTGTATGGCATAACCATGCCCCTCGCGGCTAAGTGCCTGCACACTTCTCTCTTTATATGTCATTTTTGCAATGCATTGGCCGAATTCTGGTAATTCAAATGAGTTTTACTCTTCAGACTCCCATCCCTACGGTATACGAGTTAGATTCATGAATGAAATCGACATTTTTAAAAAACGAATCTTGTAAAACATCCGTGTTGATATTACCTTGCAAACCAACATTGAATTTGTTAGAGACATGAAGAATTCGAATATCAAACAGGTCTTTTAACATCATTAATTCTTCAGCTGTTAATGACTCGCAACTAAAATATCCCTGTTGATCAAAAAGGTTTTCAATTTCTCCACCATAGGCGAGGCGTTTGTCAATGAGTGTTTGCAACATCGAGTTGCCAAGGACAATGGATATCGTGCGATCTTTCGCAGATTTACACCCCATCACAACGGCAACATTCGTATCCCCCTCAGGGGGTTCATTTAACGCTGTTGCTAAAATGGTGGTCAAACACGCAAACGGTACTGTATTTCTTTCGTGGTTTAACTTATCTACCAATTCATTCCATTTATCAAAAACCGGCCGATATTTTGTTTGTACAGAATTACCCATGTGGTTAAATAATCCAGCCATACGATTTTTTATCATCTCGATATCCGGAGAGTCAGAAATACTTTTCGCATAATACGGGCCTGATGATGTTGCATACATTAAAGCAGCGCCCACACCTGTCACCATGATAGGTGCAACCACGGTTTTGGCAAAGGCGACGCTGCGATGGCTATGCGCTTCACAGTCTAAAGGAATATATTCCACTGGCTGCGGTAAATCCTGGCATGCCTCCCTCATCATTGCGGTATGTTTTACAAACAACGGTTTTTCATTGCCAAAAAAAACTTTCTGCTTAATTGCGCTAAGAAAACGTAAATCAAAAATGATTGTTTTTGGTTTATTATTTTTTGGCACATTTCCTATTATCCCGCTAAGAACCTTCCTTGCTGCATGGAGATTTTTTTGCACAGCACATAACACAATTGACGAAGCCTTCTCTACTTCGTTATTGATTTTAATTTTAAAATCTGCATGATATACGTTGACGGGCAATGTAAGTATATCTGGACTTACATCTTTGGCTGAGTATTTATTGGTGATCGACGGTCGTGAATCCACGAGAAAACTTAGCCGCAAATTATGCTCTATATTACCAGCTGTTTTTGTGTTGTGATTAAACATAGAGATGCCACCTCTCATTCTTTCACACATATCCTCAACTTTTTCACTTCGTTCTTGTGACGACTTTGCTTTAACGTTAATTTGATGATTTTTACCGGTGCATTCCTTTACTACAAGAGGAACGTTATCTAAAGTGCCATATAGGCTAATAACGTCACCAGGCTTTTTATCATGTAAGTAAGTTTGATTAATACTCGAGGCATTCACAAAGAGGTCAATATTATAACTGTTTATAACTTCACCTACATCAAATGTGTAGTGCTTACTCTGGAGGCTGCCATCCTTATTTAATTGTATATCAATCAATATATCCCCTGACTTTGTCACCATATCTTTGCCATAAACCATTTGCATAGCCATTTCGAGGAGGTTTTTATCTAACTGATTGCGGGCGTTGAGTAAGCGACTACCAAATAATTTATATACTGTTCCCGTCATTGCCAGCGCTGCGCTTTCTGGTACTTTGCGTTTCCACAGTGAGGTTTCTCTATTTTTGAACAGGTCATATTCATTATTACTCGACAACCCGAGTTTCAGTTCGTTAACACAATCGCACAGTTGCTCCTCACCTTCCATTTTAAGGCAAAGTGAAAAATGATTTAATAGCGTTTGCTTCGGTGATTCATTACTCGTTAGTTGTTTTTCTAAATTAACAATAGAATAACTTTCTTGTTTAATGAGATTAATATTGGCAACCATTACAGCCTCCTTCCCACGGTTTAAGAGCAAACATGCAACATAATTATTTATAACATCCAGAGCAGTAAATGAATGATACTGACAATGATGCCAGTCCATTATCTTTGCATAATGTTTGTTAGCTATAGATTTTAAAAATATTTATGAGAAAAGTATGGCACCAGAGGGGGTTTTGGCTATCAAAAATCGCTCAAACCTGAAGTAAGATGATGAATTAAGCATTATCGGCGATAATTGCCACTCACCTCTACAAATAATATTTAAATGCTCCTGAACAGTGATGTAGCAAGACACGTATGGTGCCAACGAAGAATAAAAATTTATAGCGTTCTTATTCAATATAACCGGAATAGTCAGGGGCTGATGTAAATGACCTGAATGAGTGAGAGAGGCTACACCGCCCCTCTCCATCAGCTACTCTTCTTCGTTCCCGCCCTCTTCATACGGGCCAAATGGCTTCGCGGGCAGAACGATATACGTGCCTTCAAACACTGCACCCGGCGTCTCGTCGCCAAAGATTTCGACCTGCATTTGTACCCGCGCTTTGCGCCCGCGCGCCAGACGGTCGAGATCGCCACTTAAGGCACCGAGGTCGGCTACCGCATGGGGTTTACCGCTAATCGGCTTGCTGTAGCGGATATGCGCATCGGCCAGAATAATCGTTCCGCCGAGGTGGCGTTCGCGCAGCATCAGCCAGATAAGCCCCCAACCGGTAAGCGTTGCCAGTGAAAATAAACTCCCGGCAAACAACGTATGATGCGGGTTCTGATTGCCGGTTTCCGGCATGGTGGTGATAAATTTTTGCCCGGTATATTGCTGAATGCGCACGCCCATTTTTTCGCTTAGCGGGATATGTTCGTACCACGCCTGTTGCAGCTGCGCGCACCAGTCGCCGCGATGCAGAATGTCATCCAGAGTGGCGACAGGTTTTATCATCAAAAAATGGCGAATCGGCGTGGTGGTTGGCGTGGTGATTTCTCCCTGATTAACAAACCCCAGCTTGGCGAAAAACTCCACCGCGTCTTCGCGGGCGCTACAGGTCACGCGCTTAACACCTTCCTGACGCGCCACCGACTCCAGGGTCATGGCCATCAGCGTTCCTAACCCTTTGTCCTGCACGTCGGGATGAACGGCCATAAAGCGAATGGACGCTTCATTGTCGGCATTAATATACAGTCGGCCTACCGCCACCAGATTACCCTGCTCGTCGACGACCATCTGGTGATGCGCCATCGCATCCCACGCGTCGCGTTCCGAACCTTTCGGTTGATGCAGGGGCTTACGCAACATTTCCCAGCGAAACTGATAGTAACGCTCTAATTCTTCTTCTGTTTGTGGAACCCGAAGGTGATACATAGCGATACTCTCTCTTGTTTCCCGTGACAACCCTGGAAGCTGGCTCATACCTGCAACCAGAATGTCACGGGGCCATCATTGACCAGCGATACCTGCATATCCGCAGCGAAGCGTCCTGTTTGCGTGTTCATCTCTTGCTGACGGCAGCGTTCGACGAAATAGTCATATAACGCCTCTGCGCGATCCGGTGATGCGCCTTTGGAGAAACTTGGGCGCATCCCCCGTTCGGTATCTGCGGCGAGGGTAAACTGGGAAACCACCAGCACACTGCCGCCCGCCTGTTGCACGTTGAGATTCATCTTGCCATCGGCATCGCTGAAGATGCGATAGCCAAGCACGCGCTCGCACAGACGGTTTGCTTTCTGTTCGTCGTCATCCTTTTCGACACCCAATAACACCAAAAGTCCCGCGCCAATTTCGCCCGTCACTTCTCCCTCCACGGTGACGCTGGCACGGGTTACGCGTTGAATTAATGCAATCATGGTTCGTCGTCTTCTTCTTGTTCAGCTGCTTGTTTTAGTTTGCGGTATTCCCCGAGAGTGACAGTAATTTCCGCGCCAAGCAAGACGATACACCATGTCCAGTAGACCCAGACAAAGAGAATGGGGATCACCGCCAGCACGCCGTAAATGAGCTGGTATGACGGGAACATGGTGATATAAAGCGCGAAACCTTTCTTTCCTGCTTCGAACAGGAGTGCGGCGACAAACGCGCCGACAATCGCGTCGCGATTAGGTACGCGGATAGTTGGAACAATGCTGTACAGCAACCAGAAGGAGATCCACGACAACAGCAACGGAAAAATACGCAGCACATTGTCGATGACAGTATTGAGATCGCTCGCCCAGCGCAGGGAGAGCAAATAGGAACTGATCGCCAGACTGGCCCCTGCCAGCAGCGGCCCCAGCGTTAAAATCATCCAGTACACGGCAAACGAGTAAATTTTTGGTCGCGCTCGTTTACTGCGCCAGATGGTATTCAATGCGCTATCGATGGAGTACATCAGCAATAATGCTGTGACGATCAGCCCACACGCCCCAACGGCGGTCATCTTGTTGGAATTGGCAACAAATTGTTCGATGTATCGCTGAATAACATCGCCAGTTGCGGGCAGAAAGTTGGCAAAAATGAAGTGACGCAACTGAATACTGACGTCCGAAAACATGGGAAAAGCGGCGAAAAGCGCAAAAACAACGGCAACCAGCGGCACTAATGAGAGCAACGACACATAGGCAAGATTACCTGCCAGGGTTGTCATATTGTCCTCATCAATGCGTTGCCAGAGTAGTTTTAGCCAGGCCCATAGCGGACGGGTACGGTGCCTGGCTTTGTCCTGAATGTTTTTTAGCATAACACCTTCGCGAAATAGTCCGGGATGGTGGTTTTATCTTTCACCAGAATGCTGGTAATGCCTAGCTGATTAGCTCCTTCTATATTATCGGCGTTATCGTCGAAAAAGACCGTATCGCTGGGTGAAAAACCTTCCGCCTGCAAAACATGCTGGTAAATTCGTGCTTCAGGTTTGCGCATCCCCAGATCTTGCGACAGATAGATATGGTCAGCAGCATCACGAATTTCCGGGTATTCCTCCGGCCAGAAGGTGGTATGTAGGCGGTTAGTATTGGAAAGCACCACCACACGATGACCCTGCTCACGCAGTTTATGCATGATGGCGATCACTTCCGGGCGCAGCGCGACAAACACCGCCTGCCAGCCGTGGGAAAACTGCTCATAGCTTAGCGGTAGAGCCATCTCATGACACAGCGCCTCTGCGAACGCTTCGTCGCTAATTTCCCCGCGCTCATGCTGATGAAACGCCTCGCCCATGTGGAAACTCTTCTTAAGCGTAGCCAGGGGAACACGCGTTAAATCGCTCCAGGCTCCCAGCACACGGTTAAAGTCGATATCGACAATCACATTACCTAAATCAAAGATATAGAGCATTTTTGCCTCCTTTCGCGCCACAAGAAATTAACTGTAGCGGGAAAGGATGGGTTTGGCTATGTGGTCAGGTATGAAGCAAGGTCAACGGTCACAAAATTCTACGCGTCTTCCTGGGGAAGGATGATTTCAATTTGGCTGTCTTGTAAGCGTGATTTTAGCGCAGCGGGCGGCTGCTCGTCGGTAAAGAGCGCAGTGACCTGTGCCACATTACCAATTTCAACCGCCGCCGAAGCATGATACTTAGTGTGATCGGCGACCAGCAGAATATTTCTCGCGTGCGCCATCATCGTTTTCACCACGTTAGCTTCGTTAACATCAAACTCCATCAACGCGCCATCGCTCTCAATCGCCCCAACACTTGTTACCAGATAATCAGCCCGAAAATCGGCCACAAAGGAAGCCGCTGAAGGGCCAATGATCCCGCTATTATGAGAGCGCAATGTACCGCCGGGCACCATCACTTCAAAGCGCGGGTTGTGGTACAGAATATGCGCCACACGCAGGCTGTTCGTGATTATCCGCAAATGATTATGGTTAAGTAACGCCCGGGCGACATGTTCGACAGTCGTACCGATGGTGATAAATATTGTCGATCCATCAGGAATATAGTCTGCCACCGCTTCGGCAATCGCTTTTTTCTCTTCAGTTTGCGAAACCTCACGCTGTTCGAACGCCGTATTAACGACGCTGGAGGCCCGACCCGCGCCACCGTGATGGCGCGTGATCAGCCCTTGCTCGCTTAATTTACGAATATCCCGGCGGACCGTCTGCGTGGAAACATCCAGCAGATTTGCCAGCTCATCAATATTCATATACCCACGCTCGGCGATCAGCATGAGGAGTTGGTCGTGCCGCGGGTTACCGGTCAGTTCGGTAAGGCTCATGAAAATTCCTCGAAAAACCATCACCCTGGCATTTTATACAAAAAGTGACAAAAAAGATCGGGTTTGATCACAGTCAGGGATCCCGGCACGCCCACCGGGACGCGTGCATTTTAACGCCGCCACACCGCTGGCAAAGCGGACGGAATCCGCTAAATCTCCACCTGTTGCCAGCGCCACCGCCAATGCGCCGTGAAAAACATCGCCCGCACCAGTAGTATCTACCACATCAACTTTGAAAGCTGGCTGATGCTGTCGCCCGCCATTCTCCAGCCAGTCACAGCCTGCACTGCCCTGAGTAACATAGACATGTCCATTTGTGAGCGTTTGTGCCTGTTTTAGGGCACTCGCCATCTCTTTCACGCCCGTTAGCCGCGCCAGACCCGGTTCTGAAAAAGCAGCATGATCGCTTAACGCCACCAGCTCACTGATATCCTGCGGCGTAATATCACCGTCCAGCACGGTCATCACGCCCACCTGCCGGGCCAGGGTGAAGGCTTTTTTCGCGCCGTCGTGCCAGCGTACATCTGCCAGCACCACGTCCCACTGAGAGAAATCAATTTCCTCCAACCACTCTGCGTCAGGCAGCAGGTCCGGGCTGGGATAGTTAATGATGATTCGCTCGCCTTTGGCATCCACCATGATGGCGGATTGCGAAGATTTCGCCTGGTTATACCGTTTGGTGTAACGGGTGTTAACGCCCCAGGATTCCAGCTCTGCCAGCAGGCTGTTGCCCGTGTCGTCGTCACCGACGCGACCAATAAAATCGACCTGCGCACCCAGTCTGGCCGCCGCAACTGCTGCTGTAGCCGCTGGCCCGCCGCCAACTTCCGTATAATTTTTTGCCACGTACTTACCGCTCTCCGTCGGCAACCCTTCCACGTAATAGATGCGATCCATCACGGTAATTCCTACACAAGCAACACGAATCATGGTCATTCCTTAAGCATTTTGGGATGCGTTCATTTTAATTTCACCAATTGTTTAAAAAGTGACGGCTGTCAATTTTTTGACGATAAATTACAAATACGATCAAAAACAGACAAGAAAGGCATGTCATAAATGACAAAAAGTGACATCACTGTATTCAGGAGAGGGTTATGGCAGCAATCGCGTTTATCGGTTTAGGACAAATGGGTTCGCCAATGGCGAGCAATTTATTGCAGCAAGGGCATCAACTTTGCGTCTTCGATGTGAATGCCGAAGCCGTACAGCATCTGGTAGACAAAGGGGCGACTCCCGCTGCTAACCCAGCGCAGGCCGCTAAAGATGCCGAATTTATCATTACCATGTTGCCGAATGGCGATCTGGTGCGCAGCGTGTTGTTCGGTGAAAACGGCATTTGCGAAAGCTTATCTACCGATGCGCTGGTCATTGATATGTCGACCATCCACCCCCTGCAAACCGATAAATTGATTGCCGATATGCAAGCCAAAGGCTTCAGCATGATGGATGTTCCGGTAGGCCGTACTTCTGCAAATGCCATTACCGGTACTCTGTTACTGCTGGCTGGCGGCACCGCTGAACAAGTTGAACGTGCCACGCCGATCCTGATGGCAATGGGCAGTGAGTTGATCAACGCTGGCGGTCCGGGCATGGGGATCCGCGTTAAGCTCATCAACAACTATATGAGTATCGCGCTCAATGCGCTTTCGGCAGAAGCTGCCGTTTTGTGCGAAGCCCTCAATCTTCCCTTCGATGTTGCCGTCAAGGTAATGAGCGGTACTGCCGCCGGTAAAGGCCACTTCACCACTTCCTGGCCGAACAAAGTCCTCAGTGGAGATCTTTCTCCCGCCTTCATGATCGATCTTGCCCATAAGGATCTTGGCATCGCCCTCGATGTTGCCAACCAGTTGCATGTGCCGATGCCGCTGGGGGCCGCCTCACGGGAGGTTTATAGCCAGGCGCGCGCAGCGGGTCGAGGTCGCCAGGACTGGTCCGCCATTCTGGAGCAGGTCCGTGTCAGTGCCGGGATGACTGCCAAAGTAAAAATGTAACGACTGGATAAAGGAATAAATGAATGAATAAGTACACCATCAACGACATTACGCGCGCATCGGGCGGTTTTGCCATGCTGGCGGTCGATCAGCGCGAAGCCATGCGCATGATGTTTGCCGCGGCTGGCGCACCCGCTCCAGTAGCCGATAGCGTTTTAACTGATTTCAAAGTTAACGCCGCGAAGACGCTTTCACCTTATGCATCGGCGATTCTGGTAGATCAACAATTCTGCTACCGCCAGGTGGTTGAGCAAAACGCGATTGCCAAAAGTTGCGCCATGATTGTCGCCGCCGATGAGTTCATCCCTGGCAACGGTATTCCGGTAGATAGCGTAGTCATTGACCGCAAAATCAACCCGCTACAAATCAAACAAGACGGTGGCAAGGCCCTGAAACTACTGGTGCTGTGGCGTAGTGATGAAGATGCGCAGCAACGCCTGGATATGGTGAAAGAGTTCAATGAACTTTGCCACTCACACGGTCTGGTGAGCATCATTGAGCCAGTCGTCCGCCCACCGCGTCGTGGCGATAAATTCGATCGCGAACAAGCGATCATCGATGCCGCTAAAGAGCTGGGCGACAGTGGCGCTGACCTCTACAAAGTTGAAATGCCGCTTTACGGAAAAGGTCCGCAACAAGAGCTTCTCAGTGCTTCACAACGTCTGAATGACCATATCAATATGCCGTGGGTGATCCTCTCTTCCGGCGTTGACGAAAAACTGTTCCCGCGTGCCGTGCGCGTGGCGATGACGGCGGGCGCATCGGGCTTCCTGGCCGGTCGGGCCGTCTGGGCATCGGTGGTCGGTTTACCAGACAACGAACTGATGCTGCGTGACGTTTGCGCACCGAAATTACAACAACTTGTCGATATCGTCGACGAAATGATGGCTAAACGCCGTTAAGATGAGGACAAAAGGAATGAAATGGTTTAACACCCTAAGCCACAACCGTTGGCTGGAACAGGAAACCGATCGCATCTTTGATTTTGGTAAAAATTCCGTAGTACCGACTGGCTTTGGCTGGTTAGGCAATAAAGGGCAAATCAAAGAAGAGATGGGCACCCATCTGTGGATCACCGCCCGTATGTTGCACGTGTATTCCGTTGCTGCGGCGATGGGTCGACCTGGCGCTTACTCGTTGGTTGATCATGGTATCAAAGCCATGAACGGCGCACTGCGCGATAAAAAATATGGCGGCTGGTATGCCTGTGTCAATGACGAGGGCGTGGTGGATGCCTCCAAACAGGGCTATCAACATTTCTTTGCCCTGCTGGGTGCCGCCAGTGCTGTCACAACGGGTCACCCGGAAGCGCGTAAGCTGCTCGATTACACCATTGAAATTATCGAGAAATACTTCTGGAGCGAAGAAGAGCAGATGTGCCTGGAATCCTGGGACGAAGCCTTCAGCAAAACCGAAGAGTACCGCGGCGGCAATGCCAATATGCACGCGGTGGAAGCTTTCTTGATTGTTTATGACGTAACGCATGACAAAAAATGGCTGGATCGCGCGATTCGCGTGGCTTCCGTCATTATCCACGACGTCGCCAGAAATAATCATTATCGCGTTAACGAGCACTTCGATACCCAGTGGAATCCGCTGCCGGATTACAACAAAGATAACCCGGCGCACCGCTTCCGCGCATTCGGAGGCACGCCGGGCCACTGGATCGAATGGGGCCGTTTAATGCTGCATATCCACGCTGCCCTGGAAGCACGTTGCGAACAGCCTCCGGCCTGGTTGCTAGAAGATGCCAAAGGTCTGTTCAACGCCACCGTGCGCGATGCCTGGGCGCCCGATGGTGCCGACGGGATTGTTTATACCGTTGACTGGGAAGGCAAACCGGTGGTCCGCGAACGTGTGCGTTGGCCTATCGTCGAAGCGATGGGTACGGCCTACGCGCTCTACACCGTCACTGGCGATCGCCAGTACGAAACCTGGTATCAGACATGGTGGGACTACTGCATTAAGTACCTGATGGACTACGAAAACGGTTCCTGGTGGCAGGAGCTGGATGCGGACAACAAGGTCACCACCAAAGTCTGGGACGGTAAACAGGATATTTACCACCTGCTGCATTGCCTGGTGATCCCGCGTATCCCGTTAGCGCCAGGCCTGGCTCCGGCAGTTGCGGCGGGTCTGCTGGACGTGAATGCCAAATAACTGACTGAAAACCCTAACCCTCTCCCCAAAGGGGAGAGGGGACCGCCCGGCGCAGTTTTTTGGTTTGACATCAGCCTCATGGGAGGCTGTATGCCGTTTTTTAATTAAGGTGCCTCGTATGCAAATCACCAACATGCATTGCAGTGGACAAACCGTTTCACTTGCCGCGGGGGATTATCACGCGACTATCGTGACGGTTGGTGCTGGTCTGGCTGAATTAACTTTTCAGGGTTGTCATTTAGTCATCCCGCACAAACCCGAAGAGATGCCGCTGGCGCATCTGGGTAAAGTGCTTATTCCGTGGCCGAACCGGATCGCCAACGGCTGTTACCGCTATCAGGGACAGGAATATCAGTTACCCATTAATGAACATAGTTCAAAAGCCGCTATTCACGGGCTGCTTGCCTGGCGAGACTGGCAAATTAGCGAATTAACCGCCACCAGCGTTACCCTGACAGCTTTTCTACCGCCCAGTTACGGCTATCCGTTTATGCTGGCTTCGCAGGTTGTTTATTCGCTCAATGCTCGCACGGGCCTTTCCGTTGAGATCGCAAGCCAGAATATTGGTACTGTGACCGCACCTTATGGTGTGGGTATTCATCCTTATTTAACCTGCAACTTAACATCTGTTGATGACTATCTTTTCCAGCTTCCGGCAGAACAGGTTTATGCCGTCGATGAGCACGCAAATCCGACAACGCTTCACCACGTTGATGAGCTGAATTTAAATTTCACGCGGGCGACAAAAATAGCCGCGACAAAAATAGACCATACCTTTAAAACCGCTAATGATCTGTGGGAAATGACCATTACCCATCCACAGCAGGCACTTTCGGTGAGTCTTTGTTCCGATCAACCCTGGGTGCAGGTTTATAGCGGCGAAAAATTACAGCGTCAGGGACTGGCAGTTGAACCTATGAGTTGCCCGCCTAACGCCTTTAATTCAGGTATCGACTTATTATTACTGGAACCAGGAAAAACGCACCGCCTGTTTTTTAATATTCACGGGCAGCACAATTAATTTTATTAAGAAAAGAACGAGATTATTGTTTAGGGTTGTATTTACACAACAGGAAATATTATGGACTTTTTTACGTTATTTTCGCCAGATGGGGCCATGCTGGAAACAAACGTGGTATGTATCGTTATCGCGTTGATGTTTCTTTATACCTTTGTGGGGATATGCGCGGGATTTGGTGGCGGTTTAACCACCATGCCACTCGTCACGTTAATGCTCCCCGTAAAAATGGCAACACCACTTTCGGTAATTGTCGGCACCGCAACCGCCTTGTACGCCACCTGGCTATCACGCAAAGAAACGGATTGGCGCTCGGCAATGGTACTGATTATTTTCTCATTTTTGGGAATACCCGTCGGTTTATATGCGCTGTCATATTTACCCGACCATTTTATGAAAGTGGGCTTAGGTGGATTTCTTATCCTCTACTCCTTTTACAGCATGTTTATTCCTCGCCTGCCGATTTATGACCGTAACTGGATCGCCGCACCTATCGGCGCAGTAGCTGGCGCATTAGGCGCGGCGTTCTCAACCAACGGGCCGCCGATGGTTATCTACGGGATGCTGCGTAACTTAGGTCCGGCGGCATTTCGCGGCACTCTGAACGCTTTCTTCACCGCAAACAACATCGCGGTGATCGGCGGGCTGGCGACCAGCGGAATTTTGACTGTTTCTATCTTTAAACTGGTGCTGTTTTGTATTCCCACCATGATCCTCGGTTCACTGATTGGACAATATGTGCATAAACGCATTTCGGTCAAAGTGTTTCGTGTGATGGTCTTTTTATTGTTGATTGCCTCCGGTTCTATGTTGATAAAAGGTGCGTTGGGAATTCCCGCCGCTGCCGCACTTCTGCCTCCGTTTACCTTGTTAGTTATACTGCAACTGGCATTTGGTAAAAAAGTGGCTGCAATCCGCCGAGCTGAAGAAAGTAAATAATCACTTGCGCGGGTTTTAATTTATACCCGCACACATTCTTTGATTAATGAAACCTGTAATAACAGGATGGCATGAAATATTAGTTTTATACTCTATGGAGATTATTTATGGATACGCCACGCCCACAGTTATTAGATTTTCAATTTCATCAGAATAACGACAGTTTTACTCTACGTTTTCAAGACCGTCTTATTTTAATCCATAGCAAAGATAATCCTTGCTTATCGATTGGCTCAGGTATAGCGGATATCGATATGTTCCGCGGTAATTTCAGCATTAAAGATAAATTGCAGGAGAAGATTGCGCTCACCGACGCCATCGTCAGCCAGTCACCGGATGGCTGGTTAATCCATTTCAGCCGTGGTTCTGACATTAGCGCCACGCTGCGTATCTCTGCCGACGATCAGGGCCGTTTATTGCTGGAACTACAAAACGACAACCATCACCACAACCGCATCTGGCTGCGTCTTGCCGCACAACCAGAGGACCATATCTACGGCTGCGGCGAACAATTCTCCTACTTTGATCTGCGCGGCAAACCGTTCCCGCTATGGACCAGTGAACAAGGCGTTGGTCGCAACAAACAAACCTATGTCACCTGGCAGGCCGACTGCAAAGAGAACGCGGGCGGCGACTATTACTGGACTTTCTTCCCGCAGCCTACTTTTGTCAGCACGCAGAAGTATTACTGCCATGTTGATAACAGTTGCTATATGAACTTCGACTTTAGTGCCCCGGAATACCATGAACTGGCGCTGTGGGAAGACAAAGCAACGCTGCGTTTTGAATGTGCTGATACATACATCTCCCTGCTGGAAAAATTAACTGCCCTGCTGGGACGTCAGCCAGAACTGCCCGACTGGATTTATGACGGGGTAACGCTCGGCATTCAGGGTGGGACGGAAGTGTGTCAGAAGAAACTGGACACCATGCGTAACGCGGGCGTGAAGGTCAACGGCATCTGGGCGCAGGACTGGTCCGGGATCCGTATGACCTCTTTTGGCAAACGTGTGATGTGGAACTGGAAGTGGAACAGTGAAAACTACCCACAGTTAGATTCCCGCATCAAGCAATGGAAAGAAGAAGGCGTGCAGTTCCTCGCCTACATCAACCCGTATGTTGCCAGCGATAAAGATCTCTGCGAAGAAGCGGCGCAACATGGCTATCTGGCAAAAGATGCCTCTGGCGGTGACTATCTGGTGGAATTTGGGGAGTTTTACGGCGGCGTTGTCGATTTGACCAATCCTGAAGCCTATTCCTGGTTTAAAGAGGTCATCAAGAAAAACATGATCGAATTGGGCTGCGGCGGCTGGATGGCAGATTTTGGCGAATATTTGCCGACCGATACGTATCTGCATAACGGCGTTAGCGCCGAAATTATGCATAACGCCTGGCCCGCACTGTGGGCGAAATGTAACTACGAAGCCCTTGAAGAAACGGGCAAGCTTGGCGAGATCCTTTTCTTTATGCGCGCCGGTTCTACCGGTAGCCAGAAATACTCCACCATGATGTGGGCGGGCGACCAGAACGTCGACTGGAGTCTGGACGATGGCCTGGCGTCGGTTGTTCCGGCGGCGCTCTCGCTGGCGATGACCGGGCATGGCCTGCATCACAGTGACATTGGCGGTTACACCACCCTGTTTGAGATGAAGCGCAGCAAAGAGCTGCTGCTGCGCTGGTGCGATTTCAGCGCCTTCACGCCGATGATGCGCACCCACGAAGGTAACCGTCCTGGCGACAACTGGCAGTTTGACGGCGACGCGGAAACCATCGCCCATTTTGCCCGTATGACCACCGTCTTCACCACCCTGAAACCTTACCTCAAAGACGCCGTCGCGCTGAATGCGAAGTCCGGCCTGCCGGTTATGCGCCCGCTGTTCCTGCATTACGAAGACGACGCGCAGACCTACACCCTGAAATATCAGTACCTGTTAGGCCGCGACATTCTGGTCGCTCCGGTGCATGAACAAGGCCGTAGCGACTGGACGCTCTATCTGCCGGAGGATAACTGGGTCCACGCCTGGACAGGTGAAGCGTTCCAGGGCGAGGAAGTTACCGTTAATGCGCCCATCGGTAAACCGCCGGTCTTTTATCGCGCCGATAGCGAATGGGCGGCACTGTTCGCGTCGTTAAAAAGCATCTAATCACGTCCGCCCGTGGGGAAACTCACGGGCAAAGGGAGAACAACGATGAGTCACATCACAACGGAAGATCCGGCTACTTTATGTCTGCCCTTTAAAGAGAAACTCTCTTACGGTATCGGAGATCTGGCCTCTAACATCCTGCTGGATATCGGCACGCTTTATCTTTTGAAGTTTTATACCGACGTTCTGGGGCTGCCCGGCACCTATGGCGGTATTATCTTTTTGATCTCGAAATTCTTTACCGCCTTTACCGACATGGGTACCGGCATCATGCTCGATTCCCGGCGTAAGATCGGTCCAAAAGGCAAATTCCGCCCTTTCATTTTGTACGCCTCATTTCCGGTCACTCTGCTGGCGATCGCCAACTTTGTCGGCACACCGTTTGATGTCACCGGTAAAACGGTGATGGCCACTATTCTGTTTATGCTTTACGGACTGTTTTTCAGCATGATGAACTGCTCCTACGGCGCAATGGTCCCCGCTATCACCAAAAACCCCAACGAACGCGCATCGCTGGCAGCATGGCGTCAGGGTGGCGCTACATTGGGCCTGCTACTGTGTACGGTGGGATTCGTACCAGTTATGAATCTTATCGAAGGTAATCAGCAACTTGGCTATATCTTCGCCGCCACGCTGTTTTCACTGTTCGGCCTGCTGTTTATGTGGATCTGCTATTCGGGCGTGAAAGAGCGTTATGTCGAAACGCAACCTGCAAATCCGGCGCAAAAGCCAGGCTTGTTGCAATCTTTCCGTGCGATTGCCGGTAACCGCCCGCTGTTCATTTTGTGCATTGCTAACCTCTGTACCTTAGGGGCATTTAACGTCAAGCTCGCCATTCAGGTCTATTACACCCAGTACGTGCTTAACGATCCCATCCTGTTGTCGTATATGGGATTTTTCAGCATGGGCTGTATTTTCATCGGCGTGTTCCTGATGCCTGGTGCAGTCAGACGTTTTGGTAAGAAGAAAGTCTATATCGGCGGTCTGCTGATCTGGGTGCTGGGCGATCTGCTCAACTATTTCTTCGGCGGCGGCTCGGTCAGTTTTGTGGCGTTCTCCTGCCTGGCATTCTTCGGCTCGGCGTTTGTTAACAGCCTGAACTGGGCACTGGTTTCCGACACCGTCGAGTACGGCGAGTGGCGCACCGGCGTTCGTTCGGAAGGTACGGTCTACACCGGCTTCACCTTCTTTCGCAAAGTATCTCAGGCGCTGGCAGGTTTCTTCCCAGGCTGGATGCTGACGCAAATCGGCTATGTGCCAAACGTGGCGCAGGCTGACCATACCATCGAAGGTTTACGCCAGCTGATCTTCATCTACCCAAGCGCACTGGCGGTAGTCACCATTGTTGCGATGGGTTGCTTCTACAGTCTGAACGAGAAAATGTACGTCCGCATTGTTGAAGAAATAGAAGCCCGTAAACGCACGGCATAAATAATAAACAACGCCCTGCGGGGCGTTATAAGGAGTGATTATGTCTGACCATAATCCACTGACATTAAAACTGAATCTGCGGGAAAAAATCGCTTATGGCATGGGCGACGTCGGTTCGAATTTAATGCTTAGCATCGGCACTCTGTATCTCCTCAAATTTTATACCGATGAATTAGGGATGCCTGCTTACTATGGCGGGATTATCTTTCTGGTGGCGAAATTCTTTACCGCGTTTACCGATATGCTCACCGGATTTTTACTCGACTCGCGGAAAAATATTGGGCCTAAAGGCAAATTTCGTCCCTTTATTTTATATGCAGCGGTTCCGGCGGCGTTAATTGCAACGCTCCAGTTTATCGCCACCACTTTTAGTTTGCCGATTAAAACGACGATTGCCACCGCGCTGTTTATGATGTTTGGACTTTCATACAGTCTGATGAACTGCTCGTATGGCGCGATGATCCCAGCAATTACCAAAAACCCCAATGAGCGCGCGCAGCTTGCGGCTTACCGCCAGGGTGGTGCAACCATAGGGCTATTGATTTGTACCGTAGCATTTATTCCATTGCAGTCGCTTTTTTCTGACTCCACTGTCGGTTATGCCTGCGCGGCACTGATGTTCTCCATTGGTGGCTTTATTTTTATGATGCTGTGCTACAGAGGCGTCAAAGAGCATTATGTGGACACGACGCCAACCGGACATAAAGCCAGTATTCTCAAATCTTTTTGCGCGATATTTCGTAATCCGCCATTGCTGGTTTTATGCATTGCTAACCTGTGTACCCTGGCGGCATTTAATATCAAACTGGCAATTCAGGTCTATTACACCCAGTATGTGCTGAATGATATTAATTTATTGTCGTGGATGGGATTCTTCAGTATGGGATGCATCCTCATCGGCGTATTGCTGGTGCCATTAACTGTAAAATGTTTTGGTAAAAAACAGGTTTATTTAGCTGGCATGGTGCTGTGGGCGGTGGGGGATATCCTGAATTATTTCTGGGGCAGTAACTCTTTCACTTTCGTCATGTTCTCTTGTGTCGCCTTTTTTGGTACGGCCTTTGTAAACAGCCTGAACTGGGCGCTGGTACCGGATACCGTAGATTACGGTGAATGGAAAACCGGAATTCGTGCCGAAGGTTCTGTTTATACTGGTTATACCTTCTTTCGTAAAATTTCTGCCGCACTTGCTGGCTTCTTGCCAGGCATTATGCTGACGCAAATCGGTTATGTTCCCAACATTGCGCAAAGCGATGCGACATTACAGGGTTTGCGTCAGCTCATTTTTATCTGGCCTTGTGCGCTGGCGATAATTGCTGCATTGACGATGGGATTTTTTTACACGCTCAATGAAAAACGTTTTGCGTTAATTATTGAGGACATCAACCAACGTAAAAATAAAGAGATTGAGACAAAAGAAAAAACCGCTTCCGTAACGTTATAAATGTCAATAGCCGCTATTTCCATCCTGATGGGTGGCGGCCCCCCTACGTTAAAAAAATGGACTTATTATGAAAAAGATTAATGCAATGATTTTATTATCTTCTCTGACCTCTGCATCGGTATTCGCTGGCGCATATGTTGAAAACAGGGAGGCATATAATCTCGCCTCCGATCAGGCAGAAATTATGCTACGTGTAGGTTATAACTTCGATATGGGCGCGGGTATCATGTTAACCAATACCTATAATTTTCAGAGAGAAGATGAGCTTAAACATGGCTACAATGAAATTGAAGGTTGGTATCCGTTATTCAAACCAACTGATAAATTAACCATCCAGCCCGGTGGCTTAATTAATGATAAAAGCACCGGTTCCGGTGGTGCAGTATATCTGGACGTCAACTATAAATTTGTACCATGGTTTAATCTGACAGTGCGAAATCGCTATAACCATAATAACTACAGTTCAACAGATTTGAACGGGGAGCTGGATAATAATGACACCTATGAAATTGGTACCTACTGGAATTTTAAAATCACCGAGAAATTCTCCTATACATTTGAGCCACATTATTTTATACGCGTAAATGACTTTAATAGCAGCAATGGAAAAGATCATCATTGGGAAATCACTAATACCTTCCGTTACCGTATTAATGAACACTGGCTGCCTTATTTCGAATTACGCTGGTTAGATCGTAATATAGAACCATACCACCGCGAGCAAAACCAGATTCGTATCGGGACGAAGTATTTCTTCTGATGTGAAACTGCCGGATGCGGCGTAAACGCCTTATCCGGCCTACGGTTGATACGGTTTTCATTGGCCGGATTAAACACATCCGGCCATTAATCAAGCTTCAGCCGCCAGCATCTCTTTCTTACGTTGGCTAATACGCTTAACCAGCATTACGGAAACCACCGCACCACAGAATGCGAAGCAGGCCATAATGCCAAACACGATTTTGTAGCCAATAATCCCCGGATTTAAATCCAGAATGTAACCATACAGACTGAAGCAGAACATCGCCGGGGCGTAACCGATAAAGCTACCCAACGCCATCGCCGCGCCTGTTTTATTTTCAGCAATTTTTGCTTCGCCGATAGGTGCAAAAAATACGGCTCGCTGTGTAAAGACTATCGCGCCAAAACCCAACGTACATGTCATCCCTAAATAGACCGGCATGCTTTCGTGCGGCAGCATAATCAACAGTACGAGTGCCGCAGTGCTGATGATAAAGGTGTAGCACAGGTATTTACTTGGTGATTTCAGGATCTTATCTGAAATCATGCCACCAATAGGTCCACCGATCATTTTGAGGCAGTATTGGTTAATGATGCCATAAGCCCCCACCAGCGCAACAGGCAGCAGATAGATGTTTTTCAGGAATGGAATGAAGAATGTCAGGCCACAGTACACCGCGTAAACGAAGAAAACATTGAAAGCGATAAGCCAGATGGTTTTGTCTTTCAGCACCGAGGTCATACTGGTGTTTTGCGGTGCATCTTCATCTTTTTTCACCTCCACGGACGGTGCCTCTTCTTTGTCATTGAGTACAAAGAAAATGATAACGCCCACGGCAATCACAATAAGGGAATAGAACCAGATACCCGCTTTAAAGCCCAACAAGCCACTGCCAAACCAGGTAAATACTGCCAACGCAGAAAATGCCACCACAGTATCGACAATTCCACGCCCTGTTTCGAAGAAGCCAAACAAACGACCTTGTTGTTCGCTATTGCCCAGTCGACTTACCGACTTGAGCAAGACAGGCCAGTTCATCATGTCGCAGGTAACGCCAAATAGCGCCCAGACAAAGAGGATGCCCCAATACCCCGGCATTGTCGTCAAATAAACACCCAGTAATCCCGTCGCAATGAGGGAGAATGACATGGTGTATCTGCGCGGTAGTTTATCGGCAAAATAAATAGACAGAAAAAAGCCCACTGTGGTGACAAATGAGTTTACCGACATAGCATTACCAATTTGACCATTGGTCAAATGGAAATATTCCTGCATCGGGATATAAAACGCATCTTTCAACGACGGTAATTTATAAATTGTACCGCCACACAGTGTTAATAGACTAAATAACGCCCATTTCTTTTTCGTGAGCATAACATCCCCTAAGCGATTTTGAAAATCACTGTTCTAAAGGCAATAAGATACCGGCCATTCTTATGGAATGGTTTTTATTAACAGCGGATGAGTTAAAACTTATTAGTGGTTCAGAAGATGGCTTGCCTCTTGTTTGATTTGTTGTAGTACGTTACGCACATGATTTATCTGATTAATTGCATCTTCTTTTTCTTTACGTAACCGCGCATCCAGTAAATGATTTTCTGGCAGTGGTGTTTCACTCATCTGGCGATAAGGGATCCACGGATTATCATCTTCGTCTTCAAAACGGAACGCCGGAGCATAATAATCAACCTCTTCTTCCAGGCCATATGCCGTCACCTGTGGCTCATCATCACCCAAGCAGATAAGGTGCGTTAATAATTCTTTAAATGGCATATCTCCCTGACCTGAAATACAGGCTTTATGTCCCAGACCACCTTGTTCTTTAACAATCAAGGCATCTTTGATATGCACCTGAGTAATATGTGGTGCCATCGTTTTTAAAGCGTCTATGGGATGCTCATTCGCATTGATCATATTCGCAAAATCAAACAGTAAGGAAAGTGATTTCATCTCACTGTCTTTGACCAGCGACACCAGTTCATGGCTTTTTAAATCTTCATGCTGTTCGATCGTAAAGGTCAGGCCGCTGTCCCGATATGTTTCCCGAACATAGGCAATATCGTTAGCAATGATCGATAATACGTCGCGTAAATTACCTTCATAACGCGGATAAAAACGCACGGACGATGCCCCGGTTTTCAACGCAATGGCGACGGCTTCGTCAATAGATGCCTTATCTGAAGCGCTGGTTTCAATATGAATATCAAGGTTCAGATGGCGGGCTTTATCGCCAAAGGCAGAGAGTTCTTTATCTGCCATATTGCCCAAAGAAAAACGTTCGCCATCCAGAACATGAATTTTTACGCCTCGCAGATTATTTTCACTCGCAATATCAAGTAAATCAGCTGGCAATACTCTTTCCAGCCGCATATTTAAATGAAAAGCGTAGGCATGCAAATAAAGAGGAAGAGTATCGACACGTTGTAGAATCTTTCTTGCGTTATTTATTGTCACCATAAAACACCTACAGATTAATGATGAGATCCACGGCCTCAAATCGCCAATATTCAATATCTATCTGGACAATATTGCCTTGCTGGTCGGCGCGATGTTTTTCAATTAAGATCGCAGGCATGCCCGCTGAACCGCCAAGAAATTTACTGATATCACCCGGCATTCTTACGGGTTTGAAAACCAGTTTTTTTACTACCGTCTCTTTTTGGTAGCATTTTTCCCAGACTGAAGAAAATGAGTGGTTTTCAAGTTGCTCTATAAAACCTGGGGCAACTTCAGGATTAATATATGTTTCGTGATAGAAAACTTTATGTCCTTCCAGCGCCCCCCAGCCGGTAATGCGATAGAGTTCAGTTGATGGCGTCACTGCAACCAGTGGCGCGAGCGTCTCGGGAATGTCGCTGGTACGGCTTTTCTCAGTAAAGCCCCAGGAAGGTTCCCGCCCTTGCTCAATTGCGGCCCGCTGAAAGCTCGCCGACAGCTCCGGACTGTAATTAAATCGCGGCTGAGTCACGAACCACCCTTTACGATCCTTACGGAAAATTTTGGATTCTGCCTCAAGGTTCAGCAACGCCTGGCGTAACGTCATACGTTTAATGCCCAGCAGCTCTCCCAGCTCTCTTTCTGAAGGGAGTTTTCCACCCGGCGTGGTGATGCCATCTTTCAACCACCGATCCAGTTTCTCTTTTGCATTTTCTACGGTGGATTGATTCTCCGCCATTGTTTAATCCTTTTGGTTTAAACCAGATATGGCATCTTACGCTTACGCCAAAAAAGAAAGCAATTAACAGCGTATGACTTTGCAGATAATTGTGACAAAGCTCTCTATTGACGTAACCACAAACTTATAAGGGAGATACTCGCACTGGTGAGAACTTACGACAGGCAAAAAAAACCTGCCATCGCTGGCAGGTTTTTTATGACTAAAAAACGAAATTAATCGTCTTTCGGTGCGCGGTTGGCGCGACGACGATCGTTTTCCGTCAGGTGACGTTTACGAATACGGATAGAGGTTGGCGTCACTTCTACCAGTTCGTCATCATCGATGAACTCCAGAGCTTGTTCCAGAGTCATGCGGATAGGCGGAACCAGAACAACGGCTTCGTCAGTACCGGAAGCACGCATGTTGGTCAGTTTCTTACCGGTCAGACAGTTTACAGTCAGGTCGTTAGAACGGCTGTGAATACCGATAATCTGACCTTCGTAAACTTCGGCACCGTGACCGAGGAACAGCTTACCGCGATCTTGCAGACCGAACAGCGCGAACGCTACCGCTTTACCCTGACCGTTAGAGATCAGTACGCCGTTCTGACGCTGACCCACTTCACCCGGACGTACGTCGTCGTAGTGGCTGAAGGTGGAGTACAGCAGACCCGTACCAGAAGTCATGGTCATGAACTCAGAACGGAAGCCAATCAGACCACGGCTTGGGATCACGTAGTCGAGACGTACGCGGCCTTTACCGTCTGGATTCATGTTTTTCAGGTCGCCTTTACGTTCGCCCAGCGCCTGCATTACAGAACCCTGATGCTGTTCTTCAACGTCCAGAGTCACGTTTTCATACGGCTCTTGTTTACGACCGTCAATTTCACGGAAGATAACTTTCGGACGGGATACCGCCAGTTCGAAACCTTCACGACGCATGTTTTCGATCAGAACAGACAAGTGCAGTTCGCCACGGCCAGAAACGCGGAACGCATCGGCGTCTTCAGTTTCTTCTACGCGCAGCGCAACGTTGTGTACCAGTTCTTTGTTCAGACGATCCAGGATCTGACGAGACGTTACGAACTTACCTTCTTTACCGCAGAACGGCGAGGTGTTAACGCAGAAGAACATAGAAACGGTCGGCTCATCAACGGAGAGTGCCGGCAGCGCTTCAACGTTTTGCGTGTCGCAAACGGTGTCAGAAATGTTCAGTTCGCCCAGGCCCGTGATCGCCACGATATCGCCAGCTTCCGCCAGATCGGTTTCGATACGTTCCAGACCGAGGTGGCCCAGCACTTTACCGACTTTCGCGTTGCGGGTTTTGCCTTCGCTATCGATGATAGTAACTTGCTGGTTCGGCTTCACTTTACCGCGCTTGATGCGGCCAATGCCGATAACGCCAACATAGCTGTTGTAATCGAGCTGAGAAATCTGCATCTGGAACGGACCGTCAAGGTCAACGTCCGGCGCAGGAACGTGGTCAACAATTGCCTGATACAGCGGGGTCATGTCTTCCGCCATATCTTCGTGGTCCAGACCGGCGATACCGTTCAGCGCAGAAGCGTAAACGATCGGGAAGTCCAGCTGCTCGTCGGTCGCGTCGAGGTTAACGAACAGATCGAATACCTGATCCACAACCCAATCAGGACGCGCGCCAGGGCGGTCAACTTTGTTGATAACAACAATCGGCTTCAGGCCGTAAGCAAACGCTTTTTTGGTTACGAAGCGCGTTTGCGGCATCGGGCCGTCAAATGCGTCAACCACCAGCAGCACTGAGTCTACCATGGACATTACACGTTCAACTTCACCACCGAAGTCGGCGTGCCCCGGGGTATCAACGATGTTGATACGGTAATCATTCCATTTGATAGCGGTGTTTTTCGCGAGGATGGTAATCCCACGCTCTTTCTCCAAATCGTTGGAGTCCATCACGCGCTCTTGGGTTTCGGCACGAGAGTCGAACGTACCGGATTGTTGGAGCAGCTTGTCTACCAGGGTGGTTTTACCATGGTCTACGTGCGCGATGATGGCGATATTACGCAATTTTTCGATCACAACTTTGCCTCAGGCATTAGAAATAGCGCGTTATTGTACACGGATTAATCGCACTACAAAACAGGATCACAAACATCCTCCGCAAACAAGTATTGCAGAGTCCCTTTGTGATCGCTTTCACGGAGCATAAAAAGGGTTATCCAAAGGTCATTGCACCAATATGGTGCTTAATGTTTCCATTGAAGCACTATATTGGTGCAACATTCACATCATGGTGCAGCCCTTTTGCACGATGTTAAGCATGATAACGCCTTTTAGGGGCAATTTAAAAGTTGGCACAGTTTTCGCTTTATCTTTTTTACGGCGACACGGCCAAAATAATTGCAGATTTCGTTACCACGACGACCATGACCAATCCAGGAGAGTTAAAGTATGTCCGCTGAACACGTACTGACGATGCTGAACGAGCACGAAGTGAAGTTTGTTGATTTGCGCTTCACCGATACCAAAGGTAAAGAACAGCACGTCACTATCCCTGCTCATCAGGTGAATGCTGAATTCTTCGAAGAAGGCAAAATGTTTGACGGCTCCTCGATTGGCGGCTGGAAAGGCATTAACGAATCCGACATGGTGCTGATGCCAGACGCATCCACCGCAGTGATTGACCCGTTCTTCGCCGATTCTACCCTGATTATCCGTTGCGACATCCTTGAACCTGGCACCCTGCAAGGCTATGACCGTGACCCGCGCTCCATCGCGAAGCGCGCTGAAGATTACCTGCGTTCTACTGGCATTGCCGACACCGTACTGTTCGGGCCAGAACCTGAATTCTTCCTGTTCGATGACATCCGTTTCGGATCTTCTATCTCCGGTTCCCACGTTGCTATCGACGATATCGAAGGCGCATGGAACTCCTCCACCCAATACGAAGGTGGTAACAAAGGTCACCGTCCGGCAGTGAAAGGCGGTTACTTCCCGGTTCCGCCGGTAGACTCTGCTCAGGATATCCGTTCTGAAATGTGTCTGGTGATGGAACAGATGGGCCTGGTAGTTGAAGCCCATCACCACGAAGTAGCGACTGCTGGTCAGAACGAAGTGGCTACCCGCTTCAATACCATGACCAAAAAAGCTGACGAAATTCAGATCTACAAATATGTTGTGCACAACGTAGCACACCGCTTCGGTAAAACCGCGACCTTTATGCCAAAACCGATGTTCGGTGATAACGGCTCCGGTATGCACTGCCACATGTCACTGTCTAAAAACGGCGTCAACCTGTTCGCAGGCGACAAATACGCAGGTCTGTCTGAGCAGGCGCTGTACTACATTGGCGGCGTAATCAAACACGCTAAAGCGATTAACGCCCTGGCAAACCCGACCACCAACTCTTATAAGCGTCTGGTCCCGGGCTACGAAGCACCGGTAATGCTGGCTTACTCTGCACGCAACCGTTCTGCGTCTATCCGTATTCCGGTGGTTTCTTCTCCGAAAGCACGTCGTATCGAAGTCCGTTTCCCGGATCCGGCGGCTAACCCGTACCTGTGCTTTGCTGCCCTGCTGATGGCCGGTCTTGATGGCATCAAGAACAAGATCCACCCAGGCGAAGCCATGGACAAAAACCTGTATGACCTGCCGCCAGAAGAAGCGAAAGAGATCCCACAGGTTGCAGGCTCTCTGGAAGAAGCACTGAACGAACTGGATCTGGACCGCGAGTTCCTGAAAGCCGGTGGCGTGTTCACTGACGAAGCCATTGATGCGTACATCGCTCTGCGTCGCGAAGAAAATGACCGCGTGCGTATGACTCCGCATCCGGTAGAGTTTGAGCTGTACTACAGCGTCTAATAGTTGAAGTTGTACTACCCGGCGAGAACAACGCCGGGATTTAGTTGCCGTGGAAACTTTCAGCCCATCTCTGCATGGGCTTTTTTCTCCGTCAATTCTCTGATGCTTCGCGCTTTTTATCCGTAAAAAGCTATAATGCACTAAAATGGTGCAACCTGTTCAGGAGACTGCTTTATGGCAACAGGCACGCAGCCCGATGCTGGGCAGATCCTCAACTCGCTGATTAACAGTATTTTGTTAATTGATGACAACCTGGCGATCCATTACGCCAACCCCGCCGCACAACAACTGCTCGCTCAAAGCTCCCGCAAATTGTTTGGTACACCGTTACCGGAACTGTTGAGCTACTTCTCATTAAATATCGAGCTGATGCAAGAAAGTCTTGAGGCGGGGCAAGGTTTTACCGATAACGAAGTGACGCTGGTGATCGACGGGCGCTCGCATATCCTTTCTGTGACGGCCCAGCGTATGCCGGACGGCATGATCCTGCTGGAGATGGCACCGATGGATAACCAGCGCCGCTTAAGTCAGGAACAGCTACAGCACGCCCAGCAGGTTGCTGCCCGCGATTTAGTGCGCGGCCTGGCGCATGAGATTAAAAATCCGCTTGGCGGTTTACGTGGTGCAGCGCAGTTGCTCAGCAAAGCATTACCTGACCCGTCACTGCTGGAATATACCAAAGTGATTATTGAACAGGCGGATCGGCTGCGAAATCTGGTCGACCGTCTGTTGGGGCCGCAACTGCCCGGTACGCGCGTTACCGAAAGTATTCACAAAGTGGCTGAACGTGTGGTGACGCTGGTGTCGATGGAACTGCCGGACAACGTGCGGTTGATTCGTGATTACGACCCCAGCCTGCCGGAACTGGCGCACGACCCGGATCAAATTGAACAGGTATTGCTGAATATTGTGCGCAATGCGCTACAGGCGCTGGGGCCGGAAGGTGGTGAAATCATTCTGCGTACCCGCACCGCGTTTCAACTGACCTTACACGGCGAGCGCTATCGGCTGGCGGCGCGGATTGATGTGGAAGATAACGGGCCAGGCATTCCGCCTCATTTGCAGGATACGCTGTTTTACCCGATGGTCAGCGGCCGCGAAGGTGGCACCGGGCTTGGCTTATCCATCGCCCGTAATTTGATTGATCAGCATTCAGGCAAAATTGAATTTACCAGTTGGCCAGGTCATACCGAGTTCTCGGTTTACCTGCCTATCAGGAAATAAAGGTGACGTTTATGCAACGAGGGATAGTCTGGGTAGTCGATGACGATAGTTCCATCCGTTGGGTGCTTGAACGTGCGCTCGCTGGAGCGGGTTTAACCTGTACGACATTTGAGAACGGCGCGGAAGTACTGGAGGCGCTGGCGAGCAAAACGCCGGATGTGCTGCTTTCAGATATCCGTATGCCGGGAATGGACGGGCTTGCGCTGCTCAAGCAGATTAAACAGCGCCATCCGATGCTTCCGGTCATCATTATGACCGCACATTCCGATCTGGATGCTGCCGTCAGCGCCTATCAACAAGGGGCGTTTGATTATCTGCCCAAACCGTTTGATATCGACGAAGCCGTGGCGCTGGTTGAGCGCGCCATCAGCCATTATCAGGAACAGCAGCAACCGCGTAATGTTCAGCTTAACGGCCCGACGACCGATATCATCGGCGAAGCGCCAGCCATGCAGGACGTGTTCCGGATTATCGGTCGGCTTTCACGTTCTTCTATTAGCGTGCTGATTAACGGCGAATCCGGCACCGGTAAAGAACTGGTCGCTCATGCCCTGCATCGCCACAGTCCTCGAGCCAAAGCGCCGTTTATCGCGCTGAATATGGCGGCTATCCCGAAGGATTTGATCGAATCAGAACTGTTCGGTCACGAGAAAGGCGCGTTTACCGGCGCGAATACTATTCGTCAGGGGCGTTTTGAACAGGCCGATGGCGGCACGTTATTCCTCGATGAAATTGGCGATATGCCGCTCGATGTACAGACGCGTTTGCTGCGCGTGCTGGCAGACGGTCAGTTTTATCGCGTTGGCGGCTATGCGCCGGTGAAAGTGGATGTGCGGATTATCGCTGCAACCCACCAGAATCTCGAACAGCGGGTACAGGAAGGCAAGTTCCGTGAGGATTTGTTCCACCGCCTGAACGTTATCCGCGTTCATCTGCCGCCGCTGCGTGAGCGTCGGGAAGATATTCCCCGTCTGGCACGCCATTTTTTACAGGTTGCCGCGCGCGAACTGGGCGTAGAAGCGAAGTTGCTGCATCCGGAAACCGAAGCCGCGCTGACGCGTCTGGCATGGCCGGGTAACGTGCGCCAGCTGGAAAACACCTGCCGTTGGTTAACGGTGATGGCCGCCGGGCAGGAAGTGTTGATTCAGGATTTGCCTGGCGAACTGTTTGAATCAACGGTTGCGGAGAGTACTTCGCAAATGCAACCGGACAGTTGGGCGACACTTTTAGCGCAATGGGCAGACAGAGCGCTACGTTCCGGTCATCAAAACCTGCTTTCCGAAGCGCAGCCTGAGCTTGAGCGGACATTACTGACAACCGCGTTGCGACATACGCAGGGGCATAAACAGGAAGCGGCGCGGCTGCTTGGCTGGGGTCGCAACACACTGACACGGAAGTTAAAAGAGCTGGGGATGGAGTGATTCACGGCTTGTGTGTAAAGATTGATTATTGAGCGCAAATTGCTGGTATTTTGCGCTTTACTGTTCCGATAAGTTCAGTATGATCTTGCCCGGAAAACGGGGAGAGTCATTATGCTGGAATCAATAATTAATCTGGTATCGAGTGGCGCAGTTGACAGCCACACACCGCAAACTGCCGTTGCTGCCGTGCTGTGTGCTGCGATGATTGGGCTGTTTAGCTGAAGCTCGTTGTTTATGCCGGATGCGGAGAAAGTCGTAGGCCTGATAAGACGCGACCAGCGTCGCATCAGGCATCATGCTCAGATGCCGGATGCAGCGTAAACGCCTTATCCGGCCTACAAAAGCAATAATTTCAACAGGTTTTCTTAACCAGCGCATCAAGCAATCTTGTTCTCAGCACATTGATGGCGCTTTCGTTTTCTACTTTGTAAACGAAGCGCCATTCACCATTTAAATCACCCGTGAGAACTGCTGCATCCGCGCTTTCTGGCGCAGATAGGTATCAAAGCACATGCAAATGTTGCGGATCAGCAGGCGACCTTTCGCCGTTACCTGAATCCCCTTCTCATCCACATCCACCAGCCCATCTTTTGCTAACGGGGCAAGCAGCTTGAGATCTTCTGCAAAGTAGTCAGCGAAGTGCAAATCCCACTGTTGCTCAATGGGGGCATAATCCAGACGGAAGTTGCAGATGAGCGACTTAATCACATCGCGACGAATACAGTCATCACGCGTTAGCGCAATACCACGCCACAGCGCATTGCCTTGTTCATCCACTTGCTGATAGTACTGCTTCAACTCTTTCTGATTCTGCGCGTAGCAGTCGCCAATCATGCTGATGGCTGAAACGCCCATCCCCAGCAGGTCGGTATCGCCCTGAGTGGTGTAGCCCTGGAAGTTACGATGCAGCACGCCTTCACGCTGGGCCACCGCCAGCTCGTCATCCGGACGGGCAAAGTGATCCATACCGATAAACTGATAGCCCGATTGTGTCAGGAAGGCGATGGTTTCCTGCAGGATATCCAGTTTTTGCTGCGGACTCGGCAGGTCAGCATCTTTGATTTTACGCTGAGCAGCAAAAATGGTCGGCAAATGCGCGTAGTTAAAGACACTCAGGCGATCGGGGTTAAGTTCCGCCACGCGTTTCAGGGTAAAGGCGAAACTCTCCGGCGTCTGTTTCGGCAGGCCGTAAATCAGGTCGATGTTGGTGGAAGTAAAGCCAATCTCACGCGCATGGTTAAGCAGTGCAAAGATGAACTCTTCATCCTGCTCGCGGTTAACCAGACGTTGCACTTCTTTGTTGAAGTCCTGCACGCCCATGCTCAGGCGATTAAAGCCTTCGGCGCGTAAATGATCGAGTACATCCAGTTCGATTTCCCGCGGATCGACTTCGATCGAAATCTCCGCATCGGCATTGAACTGGAAGTTTTCGCGCAGCAACTTCATCAGTCGGCTGATTTGCGCTTTGTTCAGATACGTCGGCGTACCACCGCCCCAGTGCAATTGGCTGACGTGACGCCCGGCGAACAGCGGTGCACGATGGACGATTTCTTGCTCCAGCGCGTCCAGATACTGATCGGCCTTGTGCTGCTGGCGAGTAACAATCTTATTGCAACCGCAGAAGTAACAAAGCTTATGGCAGAACGGGATATGTACGTAGAGAGATAATGGACGCTCAGGATAGCGCGCCACGGCTTGTAAAAACGCCTGTTCGCCGAAGTCTTCTGAAAACTCCAGCGCGGTCGGGTACGAGGTGTATCGTGGCCCGGAATAGTTATATTTCTGGATCAGGGCCAGATCCCAGTCGATTTGCTGTACAGACATGCTCACTCCTTCCGATGGCGTCTCTGGCGGCTACGGCGTACCGGCGAATGCCCGTTTCGGGTCATCAGCCGGTTGCGCAGCCACTTTTGTCGCCGCGACAACCGCTGTAGTTTAACGAATAACCACACCAGATAACATATAACCGGAAGGGTTATCAGCAGAACGGGAAGGCCCACGGCGGCAATCCGTTAGTTGCCCCGCAGCAGACGCATCATGTCTTCTTGCTTCTCGTCTTCTTCCTCTTCTTCGTCATCGTCATAAGAGAGGCCGAGTTTCTGCATCAACTCATCAATACGATCCAGTTTGGCATCCACCCAGGATTGCTCTTCGGCGCTCAGGGTTTCGCCTGCCTCCAGACGTTCCAGCAGCGCATCCAGACGCTCATCCGTTTCCAGTAACTCCAACTCCGCCTGCGGTGAAAGCATAGGTTTCTCACTCTTCGGTTTGTGCTGTTTGGTGACTTTTTCAGTCACGCCCAATGGAATAGGGGTTTTACTGCCAATACGTGGATCTTTCGGTGCGTTCTGGCCTTTGCTGCCTGACGTGGTGTTACCGCCCGCTGCGCGGCTGCCCGGCGCATGACCACGACGTTTTTTCTGACGCTTACGGTCACGAGCTTCCTGATCCAGCTCCTCGCGTGTTTTTCGACGCGCTTTTGCATGACCTTTGCTGCGTGAGTTTGAAGATGATGGTTTCATAATGGTTCGTCTTTTAGCCGTTTTATTCAGTATAGATTTGCGGCGGAATCTAACAGAAAGCAAGCAAAGAAAAAAGGCGACAGATTACTCTGTCGCCTTTTTTCCTGACTCATAACCCTTAACGGGTCTTACAATCCTTGCAGGCCGCCAACACACCCTGTTTTTCCATTAGCCGGAACAATCCGTGTTGATTCCATTTCCGTTTAATTACGTCTCCGGACGTTTGTCTTCCTGACAATCCTCTGTCTTCGCCTCCTGGCGCTCCTGACCCTCATCCTGAGTCATTGTTCCTGTTAGCGTCCTCGCTCTATGGGTGCTACTTTACGCCTTTGCTTTAAACAAACAATCAACCGCCATCAGTATTTGCACATTTTCAGAGTTTTATATAAAAGCAATTAACTGATTTATATAGCTTATTTGACATGCATCGCAGAATTTTCTCTGCTATTTCGCATAAAGACTATCGGCAATGTCTCACAAAGCGTATGGCTTTTACTTACAACGCTCACGCCGAAAAATCCGCCTTTTATTATGGTTCAGGTATAATCGCCGCAAAGCTTTGACTGACGGAGACGACCGCTTTGACTAATTTGAATTATCAACAGACGCATTTTGTGATGAGTGCGCCTGATATTCGCCACCTACCTTCCGATACCGGAATTGAAGTGGCTTTTGCAGGCCGTTCCAACGCAGGTAAATCCAGCGCGCTGAACACGCTGACTAACCAGAAAAGCCTGGCGCGGACCTCAAAAACCCCAGGGCGCACCCAGCTTATCAACCTGTTTGAAGTGGCTGACGGCAAGCGTCTGGTTGACCTGCCCGGCTATGGCTACGCGGAAGTCCCGGAAGAGATGAAGCGCAAATGGCAACGCGCGCTCGGCGAGTACCTCGAAAAACGTCAGAGCCTGCAAGGTCTGGTGGTGCTAATGGATATTCGCCATCCGCTGAAAGATTTGGATCAGCAGATGATTGAGTGGGCGGTAGACAGCAATATCGCCGTGCTGGTGCTGCTGACCAAAGCGGACAAACTGGCAAGCGGCGCACGTAAAGCGCAATTGAATATGGTGCGTGAAGCGGTGCTGGCGTTTAACGGTGATGTGCAGGTTGAAACGTTCTCTTCACTGAAGAAACAAGGCGTGGACAAGCTGCGGCAGAAACTGGATACCTGGTTTAGCGAGATGCAGCCTGTAAAAGAAACGCAGGACGGCGAATAATTTTCTTGCCTTAATGCTTGTGCCGGATGTGGCGTATCCGGCCCGTAAATTCAATAGATTACACTTCTACCGTTGGCCTGATAATCAGTGCGCATCAGGCATTACGGATCTTTTCTTTCGCCCAATAAAAAACGCCCCAGTCATTACTGACTGGGGCGGCTAAAATATTCAGCCAAATCCGATTACGTGAAGTAAAAGGTCTGAAAGATAGAACATCTTACCTCTGTACCCTACGCGACTAACTTTACTCTTTTTTGTTCAGTTCAGAAAGCATTTTTTGTAATTTTTTTTCAGTTGTTGCATAGGAATTTCTAATAGCCATCACAAAACGTGACAGCTTATGTTGCTTACTTACGAAAAAAGGGCATGTTCAGGCGAATCTTAGTGCGCCTGATCCCAGTTTTCGCCACTCCCCACTTCCACCAGCAACGGCACATCCAGACGGGTACAGTTTTCCATCAGTTGATGAATCTGTTTCGCGACGGCATCGACATCATCTTTATGAACTTCAAATACCAGTTCATCGTGTACCTGCATAATCATACGCACACGCGGTTGCTCAGCTTGTAACCACGCATCAACGGCAATCATCGCTCGTTTGATAATGTCGGCGGCGGTTCCCTGCATTGGCGCGTTAATGGCTGCACGTTCAGCCGCTGCACGACGAGCACCATTGCTGGATTTGATATCCGGCAGATACAGACGGCGTCCGTCCAGCGTTTCAACGTAGCCCTGTTCTTTCGCCTGCGCACGGGTGCGCTCCATATACTCCAGCACGCCTGGGTAGCGTTCGAAGTAAAGGTCCATGTACTTCTGCGCTTCTTTACGTGGAATGTTCAATTGTCGCGCCAGACCGAAAGCACTCATGCCATAAATCAGACCAAAGTTGATCGCTTTCGCGCTACGACGTTGCTCGCTGGTGACGGTTTCCAGTGGCAAACCAAACACTTCTGCCGCCGTAGCCCGGTGGATATCTTTTCCTTCCGCGAATGCGGTCAGCAAGCCTTTGTCACGCGAGAGATGCGCCATAATGCGCAGTTCAATCTGCGAGTAGTCCGCCGAGACAATCACATAATCCTCTGGCGCAATAAACGCCTGGCGGATACGACGACCTTCTTCGTTACGCACCGGAATGTTTTGCAGGTTAGGATCGGTTGACGATAAACGTCCCGTTGCGGTTACTGCCTGGTGATAAGAGGTATGTACACGCCCGGTTTTCGGGTTGATCATCAGCGGCAGCTTGTCGGTGTAGGTCGATTTCAGCTTCGCCAGACCACGATACTCCAGAATCACTTTTGGCAACGGATAGTCCAGCGCCAGTTCTTCCAGTACCTCTTCCGACGTTGACGGCGCACCACCCGGCGTTTTCTTCAGCGGTTTAATGCCCTGTTTTTCAAACAGAATGGTTTGTAACTGCTTGGTGGAAGAAAGGTTAAATTCTTCACCTGCAATTTCATGCGCTTTCTTTTCCAGCTCAGCCAGACGTAGAGTGAGCTCTTCAGAATGATTATGAAGCACTTTCGGATCGATCTTCACACCGTTACGTTCAATGCGTGAAAGCACCGGCACCAAAGGCATTTCGATATTCTCGAAGACGTTCAACGGCCCTTTGTGTTTTTGCAGATCCGGCCACATTTTCAGATGCAACTGCAAGGTGACATCTGCATCTTCGGCGGCGTAACGTCCGGCCTCTTCGAGGGCAATCTGGTTAAAGGTCAGTTGATTTTTGCCTTTACCAGCAATCTCTTCAAAAGTGATGGTTTTGTGCTTCAACCAACGTTCCGCGAGGCTGTCCATATCGTGACGTCCGGCAACGCTATTGAGAATGTAGGACTCCAGCATGGTATCAAACGCAATCCCACGTAATTCAATGCCGTAGTTCGCCAGAATACCGCGATCGTATTTCAGGTTTTGCCCGACCTTCAGCGCCTTTTCATCTTCCAGCAGCGGTTTTAGCAACTCGAGTGCACGCTCGCGAGAGATTTGATCGGGCGCATCAAGATAATCATGAGCAACCGGAATATATGCCGCTACGCCTGGCTCGATAGCAAAAGAAAGCCCGACCAGGTTAGCAGAGATGTTATCGAGGCTGTCGGTTTCGGTATCAAATGCAAATACCGGCGCTTTTTCCAGCTTCGCAATCCACGCTTTCAGTGTTTCTTCATCAAGGATGGTGACGTAGTTGTCATAAGAAATCACCGTTGCCGTCACTTCTGGCGCTTCGTCTGCAACACTGGTTTCCTGCGGCTTCGCGGCTGGTTTTGCCCCTTTGGCCTGTAACCATTTGCCCGCTTCGACATCAGCAGTCCAGCGTTTGAACTCATACTTTTTGAACAGCCCCAACAACTCCTCCGCCGCCGGTTGCTGCACTTCCAGTTGTTCACAGGTCAGCTCCAGTTCAACGTCGGTTTTAATCGTCGCCAGCTGGTAAGAGAGATAAGCCACTTCTTTGTTTTGCTCGAGCTTCGCCGCCATTGTTTTCGCGCCACGGAAGCTCAACCCAGCAATTTTTTCTGGCTCGGCATACAGCGTATCCAGTCCGCCAAGACCTTGTAGCAATGCTTGCGCGGTTTTTTCACCGACGCCCGGTACGCCAGGGATGTTATCAGAGGAGTCACCCATCAGCGCCAGGAAGTCGATGATCAGTTCTGGCGGCACGCCGTACTTATTCACCACCTCTTCCGGGCCGAGGATGGTATTCGTCATGGTATTGATAAGCGTAATATTTGGCGTCACCAGCTGCGCCATATCTTTATCGCCTGTGCTTATCAGCACCGGACGCCCGGCTTTTTCGGCTTCGCGCGCCAGAGTACCGATAACGTCGTCCGCTTCTACGCCAGAAACCGCCAGCAGCGGCAGTCCCATCGCTTTAACCATCGCGTGCAAGGGTTCGATTTGTGCACGCAGATCGTCCGGCATTGGCGGGCGATGTGATTTGTAATGTTCAAACAGTTCATCACGAAAGGTTTTTCCCTTGGCGTCAAAGACCACCGCTGCATGCGTCGGTTTATATTGCATGATTAGACTGCGCAGCATGTTGAGGACACCATACATCGCACCGGTCGGCTCGCCTGCGCTGTTAGTCAGCGGGGGAAACGCGTGATATGCGCGATAAAGATAAGATGAACCATCTACAAGGATAAGTGGATTTTGGGGGATCTGAACCATAATGTCCGTGCCTGTTTATCAGATTATGGGTAAAGGATGCCACAGACAGGATGAAAACATGAGTTTTTCACCGCTTTTCGTGAAAATCTTTTGTAGATCTTCTGGATCGCTCGCAAATCGTCATGTGGATAACTTTGTGCATAAATTATTTACATCGCTTTTAATTTATTATCATGCTTTTTACAGCATGATGTTTGTCTTTGCTTTTCATACAGTTAAATATAAAGCCATCCCTAATAATTGTGATAATGGGATTTTTTCTAATGTGGATAGATATGAATTATTTTTCTCCTTAAGGATCATCCGTTATTTGGGGCGTTTTCTGCTAAAATCGGCGCCTTGCGCTTCTTTAGCGCACTGTCTATGGCTAACCTTTTGAATAAATTCATTATGACGAGAATACTCGCTGCGATAACCCTTTTGCTGAGTATCGTATTGACCATTTTGGTCACTATTTTTTGCTCCGTCCCGATCATCATTGCCGGGATTGTAAAACTATTGCTACCTGTGCCAGTCATTTGGCGAAAGGTTTCGCGTTTTTGTGATTTTATGATGTATTGCTGGTGTGAAAGTCTGGCGGTATTACTGCATCTGAACCCACACCTGCAATGGGAAGTTCACGGGCTGGAAGGGTTAAGTAAGAAGAACTGGTATCTGCTTATTTGTAACCACCGTAGTTGGGCAGATATTGTCGTACTGTGCGTGCTGTTTCGTAAGCACATTCCGATGAATAAATATTTCCTCAAGCAGCAGCTTGCCTGGGTGCCATTTCTTGGCCTGGCATGCTGGGCGCTGGATATGCCGTTTATGAAGCGTTATTCCCGCGCTTATTTATTACGTCATCCGGAGAGACGTGGTAAAGATGTTGAAACTACTCGGCGTTCTTGTGAAAAGTTTCGCCTGCATCCCACCACCATTGTTAATTTCGTTGAAGGCTCCCGTTTCACGCAAGAAAAACATCAGCAAACGCACTCCACTTTTCAAAACTTGTTGCCACCAAAGGCGGCAGGCATTGCGATGGCGCTAAATGTACTGGGTAAACAATTCGATAAACTGCTTAATGTTACGCTGTGTTATCCGGACAATAACCGTCAGCCGTTCTTCGATATGTTAAGCGGTAAACTGACGCGAATTGTCGTACATGTGGATTTGCAGCCTATTTCCGATGAGTTACATGGCGACTACATCAATGACAAAAGCTTTAAGCGCCATTTTCAGCAATGGCTGAACTCACTGTGGCAGGAAAAAGACCGGCTTCTGACGTCGTTGATGTCATCACAGCGACAGGACAAGTAAATTTTGCTCGCCTCTGAATGAGCAGAGGCGAGTGAGTATTTTAATGAACAAAACGTCCGGCACGAGACATAAATTCTTCTTCGCTCATCTCCTGTCCGTTAAAAACAACTTTACCCGGTGTATAACGCAGTTGCAGCGAGGCGGTATTGTTGTCAATCGTGATTAACTGAAACATCTGACCTAATGTCATCATCCCGCTGATTTGTTTATCAGCCTGCTTTTGCGCTTTTTCCGCATCCATGCCTTCAGATAAATTAAGCTGTTTTGCGGTTTCTGTGACAACATTAAGCGGTAACTTCACGTCAAAATTGAGCGATTTAATATCTTTGTTTGTGGATGATGAAGATTTGGCTGGGTCGGCAATACTGATATCCAGATTGGCATTTAGTTCGCCGAGTGCGTTCTTCCATCTTACCGGTTGTTTAATGGTCGGCTCACTTTTTTGTAATAACGGTAAATACTCTTTGAACAATGCAGCATTCACTTCTTGCAGAGCAACTTCATCGTTTGCTAACTCAGGGTGTGCAGCAAGCTGCTTCTGCATCGCAATGTTATACTGAATGATAAATTGGCGCACCGCTGAGGGATCAATAGATTCCGCAATCAAGGACCACTCACCACTACCGAGTTGCTGATTCCCTTTTGTTAACTTATCAAGTTCGTAGGTCAGATTGACATTGATATAATCTTTGTCTTTAACGCGATCCAGCCTGGTTTTTGCAACGAAAGCATCGATTTGGGCAACGTCTTCTCCCTGATTGATAATGTTAATCTTGTTAAATTTCGACTCGCTTTCGCCAACCGGAAATTTCTTTTCTTCTAATCGCGTCAGAGAATCAATGGTAAAACTTTTCGCTGTTACTTTGTTCAATGGCGATAATTCCAGAACAAGATCTTCGACTTTGCCTTCAATATCCAGATTAGACAATGAACTACCATCACCATTAAAAGTAAACTGGCCTTCACCAAAAGAAAAATTTCCATATTTTGCAGGGGCAACATCTAATGTCGTGGAGAATGAGCCACCAAACGCGAATCGCAATGTCGCTTCCACGGGCGATTTATTTTTTGCGGCGATAAATAGCGGTTGTGTCAGTTCATTATTCACTAAGTTCACTTTTGCCGCTGCCAGTACGGGGATGACATTACCACGCATTAACATTGTGATGGGCAACGGACCGTGCTCAACATCCACATCAAATGCAACTTTCTGGCCTGGCTTGATATTGAGATCGGGTGCACCGTTATCAAATGTCATTTGCATTTGAAAATGAGAATTAAAAAAGCCTTTGTCAAAGTTTTTATAACTTAACGTCATATCGTAGGCATGTTCACCTTTCTTTTTAGCATCGTTAAAATCTTTAATAAACTTTTCGACACCAGGCTGAATTTGCGTACCTGTGTACCATGTGCCACCACCCCAGATTACGGCTAACGCAACAATAACACCTATAGCTGACTTACGTATCATATAAATATTCCCTGATAAAACAGCAAAACTTTGAATATCCACTTATGCTGAAATAATGTCCAGCGGCAGGACGCATTATCAGAATGTATTTATATTTATTAAATAATAAAAAAAGCCCGTGAATATTCACGGGCTTTATGTAATTTACATTGAATTATTTTTTCTCGGACAGATATTTCACAGTATCAGCATACTGCTGAACAAAAACATCCATATTGCTGGTATCCATACCCTGCGGATTCAGCTGATATTTACCGTTAACAAACATCGCCGGAACGCCACGCAATTGCACGTCAGCTGCAGCTTTTTCCTGCTGAGCGACCAGGGATTTCACCACGAAGCTGTTCCACGCCGCGTCGTACTCTTCACCTTTAATACCTGCGTTGATAAATACATCGCGGATATCAGATGCTGAACGAATGGTCTGGGTTTTCTGTACGCCTTCAAACAGCGGAACAGTGACTTTGTCTTCCACGCCCAGTGCCATCGCCACTGCCCATGCCTGAGTCAGATCTTTGCCCAGGTCACCCCCCATGAAGTTGACGTGGTATTTAGTCATCTTCACGCCTTCCGGCAGTTTTTTCTTCACGTTATCAGAAATATGCAGAACTTCTTCAAACTGATAGCAGTGCGGGCAGAAGAAAGAGAAAAACTCCAGCACTTGCGGCGCGCCAGCTACCGGTTTTTCCAGGGTAGTGTACTGTTTACCATCTTCATACTGCGCCGCCGATGCGCTAAACGCTAAAACTAAACCAGCCAGCGCCAGCCAAATCTTTTTCATGATCTACTCTCTCCGATTAATACATAGGTGTTAATTGTAAAGGGGGTTCTTGTAGAACTTTTACCTGTTCTATAAAAGTCGCCGTCTGTCGCAGCCAGTAATCTTCCCCGGTTAACCACGGAAAATTTTTCGGGAACGCGGGATCAGCCCAACGCCGCATTAGCCAGGCAAGATAATAAACCAAACGCATGGCGCGTAAAGGTTCAATCAGTCCGATTTCAGCGGTATCGAACTCGCTAAATTCTTCATAAGCTTCAATAATAGTTTCCAGTTGCATCCGCTGCTCGGATTTATCGCCATTGAGCAACATCCACAAATCCTGAATAGCCGGACCATTACGTGCATCATCCAGATCAACGAACATTGGACCATCACGCCAGAGAATATTCCCGGCGTGGCAGTCTCCATGTAGCCGCAGAACGGTGAAATCTTCCCGCCAATGTGCTGTAACGGCGGCGATCAGCTCATCTGTCGCTTTCAGGAATGCCGCTTTCAACCCGGAAGGTATCAGTGTAGCGTCCTCAAACAGCTTGCGTGGCTCAATGAGATATTCATTCAGACCGATGGTCGGGCGATGGATAAAAAGCTGTTTGCGCCCCGTCTGGTGCATACGCCCTAAATAACGCCCAACAGCTTCCATCTGATCGATATTATCAGCTTCGAACTGGCGACCACCGACGCTTGGAAAAACAGCGAAATAAAATCCCTGATGATTCAATAAAGTCTGACCGTTAAAGGCCACAGGTGCTGCGACCGGAACTTCATCGTTAACCAGCTGCAACGCAAATTGATGTTCTTCGAGGATTTGATCGGCTGTCCAACGTTCAGGGCGATAAAATTTGACGACAAAACGTCGACGATCTTCGTCCTGAAATTGATAGACACGGTTTTCATAGCTGTTAAGCGGGGTAAGACCGGAATCCACCCGGATCCCATGCTCAAACAGAGCGTCCATGATGGTATCCGGGTGTAGTGTCTGGAAAGTAAAAGCGCTGTTGTTCATCCCATCATCCGGAAAACATTACGAATGATGAAGGATATCATTTCACGATGATTTTGGTGGCACCGCTTACAAGCTTTTACTCTTTAATTACGCCGCGAGCGCGTAACAGCGCCGTTTTGAAATCTTCTTCATAATCTTTCTGCAAACCCGGGATCACCGCATCTTTCGCGGAATCACGCATTTTCAGGTGATAGATCAGAATGTCATCCGTCAAATCCGCCAGTTCGCCGTCAAAACCTGACTCTTTCGCCAGTTTCTGCAAAAATTGCAGCAGGTTAAGGTCTGGCTCTTTTTGCCAGGCTGGCTGGAGGAGTTCAATAACTTCATTCAGACGTTTACATTTCATAGTAATGCTCCTTACTCTTGAGACAGACACGTTAGCAGGGTCAATCCCACAATAAAAGAGGCGATATCGGTGAATCTGATGACGACGATAACAGGCGTTGTGCTGGCGGGCGGTAAAGCCAGACGAATGGGCGGCGTAGATAAAGGATTGCTTGAATTAAACGGCAAACCATTATGGCAACATGTCGCTGACGCGCTTATGACGCAGCTCTCTCACGTCGTGGTTAATGCTAATCGTCATCAGGAAATCTATCAGGCAAGCGGTCTGAAAGTGATTGAAGATACACTGGCGGATTACCCAGGCCCTCTGGCAGGAATGCTTTCAGTAATGCAGCAGGAAGCGGGGGAGTGGTTTTTGTTTTGCCCATGCGATACGCCTTACATTCCCCCTGATTTAGCTGCCCGGCTTAATCATCAGCGCAAAGATGCGCCTGTCGTGTGGGTCCACGACGGTGAACGCGATCACCCGACTATTGCTCTGGTAAACCGCGCAATTGAGCCTTTATTACTGGAATATCTGCAAGCAGGAGAACGCCGGGTAATGGCATTTATGCGTCTGGCTGGCGGTCACGCGGTCGATTTCAGCGATCATAAAGATGCATTTGTAAACGTGAATACGCCAGAGGAGCTTGCCCGATGGCAGGAAAAACGATGATACCGTTACTCGCCTTTGCCGCGTGGAGCGGCACTGGAAAAACTACGCTGCTGAAAAAACTGATCCCGGCATTATGCGCCAGAGGGATCCGTCCAGGGCTGATTAAGCATACGCACCATGATATGGATGTTGATAAACCGGGCAAAGATAGCTATGAGCTGCGCAAGGCTGGCGCGGCACAAACCATCGTTGCCAGCCAGCAGCGATGGGCCTTGATGACGGAAACACCAGACGAAGAAGAGCTGGATCTACATTTTCTCGCAAGTCGAATGGATACCTCAAAGCTGGATTTGATTCTGGTCGAAGGGTTTAAGCATGAAGAGATCGCAAAGATTGTGCTGTTTCGCGATGGAGCCGGACATCGACCGGAAGAATTAGTGATAGACAGACATGTTATTGCTGTAGCCAGTGATGTGCCGCTTAATCTTGATGTCGCGTTACTGGATATTAATGATGTTGAGGGGCTGGCTGATTTTGTGGTGGAGTGGATGCAAAAGTAGGCTGGATAAGATGCGCCAGCGTCGCATCCGGCATGATTTTCTGCACCAATGCAAAAAGGCCATCCGTCAGGATGGCCTTTCGCTTAATTTGATGCCTGGCAGTTCCCTACTCTCGCATGGGGAGACCCCACACTA
>NZ_JABWMS020000190.1:0-922 GCF_013369155.2 Escherichia sp. 94.0001
CCTCAAATAAGTGGTTTGCTGCCTAATTTCATTTTCTGGCGACCAACACAAGTCACCTCGCCGTCAGTTGTTTTGATTTCCGGTAGCCTGCCGCGTAAATGGCTACGTTTGGAAGACATACACCAGTTTCTGGTTGCTTATGTCCAAACTCATTCGCGTACACAATGGCCGCTCGCTCCAGATTGCGTCTGTATTCTTTCTGTTGCCAGATCACGTCCTGTGCCATGAACTTAATTGGCTTAGCGTCTTCTATACGCTCAGGCGTTTCGTGAGTACCTTTAGCCTGAATCTGCGCTCTGCTTAGAGTAGGGCGGTGTAATACTTCTGAACTTATTGCTTCTTCGCGGGCCAGTACGCCGTTAGCTAATGCCTTTGCCTTTAAACGCTCACGACGACGAGAACGTGAATTGCCTTTGAACTGAGTTCTGCGTGTCATATAGACCTCCTGATGAACTTTGGTGGTGAATACAGCCGGGCGACTAACTCCGGTCGCGTAATCATTGCAAAGCGCCTCCGCCGAGAAGGTTAGCTTCTGCATTCACCCCAAAGTTCACTTTGGTTATTGCGCTTTGTCAGCGCCGTAGATTCATATTCGAATCGTTGTATATTCACCGCCCTGGTGAGTAATGCGTCCTGCTGATGACGATAATAATGAACCAATAGTTCGATGTTATCAAGAACTATTGGTACGAATTTTGGTGATTTATTAACTCTACGAAGTATGATTCTGATATATAAGGAAATTTATTTTTGAAAATGTGGCTGATGAAGGTTATGCGGCAGGGATCATAACTGCATGGTTTAGCGAGTTACATCAATAAATACAATTGGTTATGTTTTTTAGGTGGGGGGATCGTGAGGCAAAGAAAACTGAACCGCCCCGGGAATCCTGGAGACTAAACTCCCTGAGAAAGAGGTAAAC
>NZ_JABWMS020000191.1:0-917 GCF_013369155.2 Escherichia sp. 94.0001
AGTGTCAATAATATATAAGCTATTTATAGCGAGAGTTTTAAATGTATAGAGAGTTATTTTTTTAAATTAGAGGAAATACTCCTCTAATGACGAACAATAGATTTTCATTGATTCATCAGCAATAGTTTTTGTGCCTACGAAAAGGTTGTAATTATTTACATTAATAATAGCATTCAGAAAAAATTTTTATTGTGCTGATAAAATATACCATTAGTGATTAGTTTAGATACCTGGCTTTCAGGCAACTTCTTTTTGTCTGTATATAAGGGATGATTACTAAGGTGGTACATTGATATCAGTTAGCTTTCCCTTTTCGGGTTACTTTATCAAAGAGTCCTCTTTATAGAAGAGCGCATTGTGAGTTTTCCAGATTGACTTAAACGTGTGGCGGCATCACACCGATCAACACGATCTGCAGCAAAGGGCAGGTGTAACCAGGCCCATCTTAGCGCTATGCACTTTTGAGCCACTGAGCTTGCTAACCGTTTACCCGGCTTTCACTGAGCTAATTACGGCGATAATCTGATGCCCAGTAAAACGGACTTGATGTATGACGGGTCCTCTTTTGCGGGATAGATATGGGAATATTTCTTAATGCGAATGGTACGGTTATGCGGGGGGGACAAACATGGTTGCTTGTTCTGCCATTTGTTCCTTGTTCCTTTTTATACCGCCGCCGCTCCCGGTCAGCACTGGGGAATAGGGGGTTGAGGTATATCTGCTCCTTATGTCAGGGGAACAGGTAATAGCTATATAGCGGAACGTCTTAGTGCTGTAGTTATTCCATTTTGCTATTTGTCTAATAGGACTAATCTTAAAGAAAACAAAACGATTAACTAAATGGAAAGGCAATTGTTAATGGCGTTTGCTAAAGAGATGAAGTTCTTCTACTTTATTGATTTTGAATGATTTTTAAG
>NZ_JABWMS020000192.1:0-912 GCF_013369155.2 Escherichia sp. 94.0001
TGTTTACCTCTTTCTCAGGGAGTTTAGTCTCCAGGATTCCCGGGGCGGTTCAGTTGTCACATAACCAGCCAGAATCACTTGATTTCAGGTCCTCCCTCTCCGCACTGTCGGAAGAAAACCTGAGTGCGAAACATGAGACAGTCCCGCAACGTCGCGTCAGGGTAAGGTCGAAAGTTGCCATAAAGCTCCCCATTCCCTACGAGGTTATCCGGAAATGGTCGATGATGACCTCGGATGAGCGGCGCAACGTCGATTTCAATAAGTGGTGTGAGAGCCACAACATCCGGCCGTGCACAGCACGTCATTACCTGAATTTGAGCAAGGACGGATTAACCTGGGTGGGCCGAGCGAAGCTGAACAAACCAGAGAAATGGAACAGAGTTACCAAAAATCTCGTCCGGGAATGGTCGAAGATGCCCCAGGTTCAGCGGGAAAAGATCAAGGGTGTTAAGGGGTTTTGTACTGACCACAGCATTAATATATTCACTGCCAGAAAATACATGACAGAGAATGGGCTTACCGAAAGGGGCAAGAGCAGGATAAAGAAAGGTTCGTAAGGATCCGGTAAATTCGCGTTACATAATCATCAGCCCCTTAAATCGAAATCATAGTGGAGGGGCTTTTTTGAATAAATCGTACTTTTACTGAGTTTAAGGATCAGACCACACATCATCTGCCAACACGGCTCGTCCCGTTACAAAGCAAAAGTTAGAATCACCAACTGGCACATCAATAACAGAGCTCTTATCAACCGAGGCCCCTCCCTGTCTGGTTGCACGAGGAGGTGATTTCGGATTGGTATAAGTCAGCAATGCCTTCTTCCCAAGGGCGACCTCAGCATTCAGCGTAACGGATGTAGTGAACCGCCCCGGGAATCCTGGAGACTAAACTCCCTGAGAAAGAGGTAAACAG
>NZ_JABWMS020000193.1:0-907 GCF_013369155.2 Escherichia sp. 94.0001
GAAATCAGGTGTCCGGTGGCAAAGGCACCGGCAAATGCGCCAGCCATTCCGACAGCAGAACCGCGAATTTCCGTCAACTGGCTGTTCAGCTCAGCCAGGGCACGTCGCTGCTCCCGGGCTGCCGCAGCGGCCTGACGCCCGCCATTCTGCAGGGTCCGGTAATATTCACTGCCCATACGGGACGCCCGCTGGATCTCCGACTGGAATGACTGTGAATTTGCCGAAATTTTGATAATCAGTTCACGTAACGTCGCCATTCACCTTTCTCCGGGCAAAAAAAACCTGCCACAGCAGGTTTTCATCATTATTTATGACATTGCTGCAAAGCTCAGCGCGTCTTCCAGCGCCGCAAACGGATCCACCTCCGGCTTATCCTCATCCTCGCCCCAGCAGAGCATGGCGTCCTTCAGTGCAACATTCATCCCCTGTGCCCCGAAAACCGCTTTCACGATCTGTGCATTACGGATATCCCCGCGCTCATCACCCAGCGGGGACACCCTGTCAAACTCCATCCACATCATCGCCTCGCTCGCACTCAGGCTGTGCCGCAGTTCGGATAAGGTGCGCCCCAGACGGAGCGCAAGTCGCATCAGAAAGCGAATTTCCGGGCGGGCTACTTTTTTCTGGCCGACTCTGCATCAGCGATCAGTTCCAGTGCCTGACGCAGCAACCGGGCATGTACCGGACCATAGACGGCCAGCACCTGCTCACGGTCGTCCGGAGTGAACACCCGCTGCAGATCCGTATCACACAGGACATCGCAGAACAGCGTCACATCCGCTTCCAGGTTACGGCGGGTTTTCGCCACCACCGACAGGGTATCGTCATCCTCTCCATCACCATTGAGTACTTCCTGCCACAGATACCAGGCCTCTGCCGAAGGCTCCCGCAGCACCACGCTGACATT
>NZ_JABWMS020000194.1:0-874 GCF_013369155.2 Escherichia sp. 94.0001
CCGGCCGTGAAGAAAGAGCCCACGATGGCTGCCGCCCCCAGCACAATCTGCAGTCCACCTTTTCCGGCCCCGGCCAGTCGCGGCACAATGTGGATGACCGCCCCCTCACCCAGTTGTTCGTGAAGACGGGCGTACACCGCCTCCGGTGCCGTGTCCTCACCGCGAATACGTATCTGGTACCAGCCTTCGTTCATCTGACGGCGGAATCCCGGCACCTGTAACGACAGCGCCCGGATGGCTTCCGCTGCCGTGTTCACATACAGGCTGAGGCGGCGGCCAAATCGTTGTAAATCCCCGTGAAGGCAGATACGTGCCAGTGGCGGTGACGCCAGGCTGAATGCGTTCGTCGTTGCCATTTTTCGGAATACCTCTCCCGTTTACTCAGTTGTTCAGGCAGATGGTGAAGCAGTTCACCGTTGCCGCAGTAAATGGCGGCATGATTGGCCACCGATGCGCCAAAGCAGCACAGCAGGATATCGCCCGCCTGTGCAGAGGACAGGGGCACCCGGTAAAAGCCGGTGACCGCCATATTGTCCAGGTAAAGGTTCTGACCGTTGCGCCACCAGTCATCCTCACGCTCAAAATCCGGCATATCAATTCCCGCCAGATGGTAGGCATCCCGGAACAGCGTGTAACAGTCCGTCACCCCGTGCTCAAAGCGCCGTCCTGTCAGATGTGGCACACAGCGGAATTTATGAATTTCCCCCCGGCAGACCAGCCACCAGGACAGTGCACTTTTTATCTGCAGCCGCCGGTCGGCCTCGCTCAGCCAGGGCAGACCACCGGGATGACTGTGGACCAGTGCCACAATCTCCCCCTGCATCTCTGCCCGCAGCCAGTCTTCCGGTGCAATACGAAAATACGCCTCCGGCTC
>NZ_JABWMS020000195.1:0-855 GCF_013369155.2 Escherichia sp. 94.0001
CTCCCCGCTATTGACGATCAAAAATCCTTTCCCCGGGGCACGTATGCCACACACCTGGGAGGATTCTGGCGGGCGTATGAAAAAACGCACGGGATGCGGGGATGGGAATGCCTGGTTGACGGGGTGGCGGATATTGACGTCAGTATGACGGGGGAGCGGTTGTTCTCTGTGGTGATCCGGCACAGCAGTGGCCAGCGTACGGAAAAAACATTTTCCCTGCCGGTGATGCTCTACCGCGGTGTGTTCAGAGCCGGTGAAACCTACCACCCCGGCGATACGGTGACGTGGGGGGGCTCGCTGTGGCACTGCAACAGTATGACCGGTGATAAACCCGGAGAAGCTCATTCATCAGCCTGGACCCTGGCTGCAAAACGTGGACGGGATGCAGGAGGCGGAAAATGACGGCATTACTGACACTGGAAGAGATCAAGGCACATCTGCGTGTCGACCATGACGCGGATGATGACATGCTGATGGACAAGGTTCGTCAGGCTACCGCCGTGCTGCTGGCCTACATTCAGGGCAGCCGGGATAAAGTGATTAGTGAGGACGGTGAGCTGATCCCGGGCGAGGCATTAACCCGGATGAAGGGGGCTGCCATGCGACTGACCGGGATGCTGTACCGGAATCCGGATCTTGCGGAGCGGGAAGAACTGATTCAGGGAGAACTGCCGTTTTCTGTTTCCGTGCTGATTTACGATTTGCGTTGTCCGACGGTGTTATGAGGAGGGGGAATGGCAATATCTGCAGGTCGTCTGACACAGATGATAAGTGTTCTGAACCCGGTGTTAACCCGTAACGCTGCCGGAGAAATGACGGAAGAATGGGTGTCATGCGGGAAAATTCATGCGGATA
>NZ_JABWMS020000196.1:0-853 GCF_013369155.2 Escherichia sp. 94.0001
TTTATAGTGTGTTCTTAACTGTTTTAAGATGTTGATTTAAGAAAACATAAGAGAAGCTGGTCATAGTGGTTAACTGCACTATAACCAGCAATTTTAACCAAAAGATTGTAATGCTTAGCCATTATCTTCTGAATTATCAGTTAAGAGTTCAATATATGCCTGCGCTTTGCTCTTAACACTTTCATCCTCACAATTGTTAATAATATGATAGAAACATTGCATTGCGTTATCGATATTTTTAGCCCCAATTTGACATTGACCCATACGATAAATAACTGAATAGTCATCATACGGGGAGTAATTGTAACTTAGTTTGTAAAGGTCATATGCTTGTTGATATTTCTTTTTTGACTGGCATACTGATGCAAAACCTTTTAGATATTCATGATTTTCGAACGCATAAATGCACAGAAATTTATAGTAAATTTCTGCGTCCGTTATATTACCTTTTTCATGGTAGTCGAATGCATATGCATATATTCTATCAAGGATATCAGGAGTCAATCCATGTAGTAATGCCAGATTTTCTCCTTGTGATAATGCGTGTTTTAGTTGACTTGCCCATTCATCACTGTTATTGAATATTTCAAGTGTATCTGTGCTCATAATATTCCTCTGTGATGTGTTTCGTGATGCTAAATTATTATTGATTGACTCATTAATTTTTATGTATTTATCTTTTTTGAATTATGAGTTTTAAGCTTGCATTGCTTATGGGTATATTGGTTCATTATTAGTAAAAATACTGACCACTATAAACCAATAATGTCATTAGTTGTTTTGCTAATATTCACCTTATTAGTTATCTTATTTACGATATTTCATAAATGCCTTAATATGCATGACCTTGATT
>NZ_JABWMS020000197.1:0-848 GCF_013369155.2 Escherichia sp. 94.0001
ATCACCGCCTGCACCCGCTGGTCAATCAGCTGCACAAGACTGCCTGCCGCCTCCGCCCCTATCTGTCCGTTAGCCCCGTCATTCTGAATGGCGATGTGGTAGACCGGGGAATACACCAGACCGGCACTGCCGTTCATACTGCCCACCGCGCGTACGCCCAGCGAGCCATCCGCCGCCCGGGTCAGGGGCATAATGGCTTCAGGTCCTGCTTCCCCCATCAGCCCGGCCCCTTTTGCAAACGCAAAGTACGTGGGCGTGTCCACAATGCTGTTGCTGTACGCACTCAGGTTTGCCGAGGTATACACGCCGCCTTTTGCATTGGCCACCGCCCCGCCCAGCCAGTCACCAATGCTGCCGAGAAATCCTCCCGCACCGGACATACCGTTTGCCGCCGTCTTAATTCCGTTGACAATGGCCGCATTCATAAGAACTTTTGATATTTCCTGCAGTACGGATGAGGCCCAGTTGCGCCATTCCACTTTGTTTCCGTTCAGCATCTCCGTGATGTTATTCACCATCCCTGAGATACCCTCCGTCGCAAGCTGTGCTGCCTGTGAAGCGTAATCGGATGCATTGTCCACCCAGTTACTGAGCCCCTCCTGCAAGCCTTTCTGCCAGTCCGCACGCTGCGCATCCGATTCGGCATAAAAGGCTGCCTGGTCCTTAAGGCGTTCGCTCAGATACTGCGCGTTCTGTGCCCGTGCCTGTCTGTAAAAATCCTCACTGATATCCCCGGTCTGATACTGAGACTGAAGGTCCGCATCCTTCTGGCGGAAGCTGTCGCGGATCTGCTGCAACTCCCGCATGCGTTCCCTGGCTCGTTCCCCCTGCCCGTACCCCAGCAGTTC
>NZ_JABWMS020000198.1:0-807 GCF_013369155.2 Escherichia sp. 94.0001
GAAAAAGATCAAAAAGATAAGGACCTGCCCATATAATAAGAGAATGAACCTTAATGCCATCAGCTATATATGCATGTAACGTCCTAGTGTTAAATAATAAAATTAACATTTTAATCAAGAGTGGCACTACAATAAAAGACAGCACCAGTCCAAAAACCATTAACTTATTATAACCCCTCCAGGTACGAAATTGGATTATTACCCACGCCAATACATAAACAATGCCTAAACTATGGAAAAGAGGTGCCATAAAGACAAAACAAAGAGAGTTAAATTTATGCTCTTTTTCTAACTCGATAAGAGAATTTATGACAAATAAAAAAAGAAATGTATTCCTGATTTGAACAATGTCAATAGGCATTGGACACAACATGTAAAGCAGCAAACCAAATGCTGTATACTTACTGTATTGTATTAATCGTAGGAATGTGGTCCCAAGGAATAAACCCAGCAAGCCAATTATGACTTCATGGGTACCGCCTAAATACTTAACACCATAAATTAACCAGCGATAACCAATCTCGGCATAAAGTTCATTGACATTAAATATATCAACATACGCTTCATAGTCTTGATTCTGCCTATTAATAATAAATAAAGTAGTAATAATAAGCACAATTACCAAATTACTTAGCTTGTTTGCTCTAGCGTAGTTGAATGCAATAATCCATAAACCTAAAACCATCACAAATATGATGTAATACATTCTTTCCCCGCAATTTATTCAGTCTATAGCCATGATGATTTTGCACTATCAGTTCTTACCGGGAATTATAATCGTCTCACTTTATAAATTCTAAGTATGAG
>NZ_JABWMS020000019.1:0-78235 GCF_013369155.2 Escherichia sp. 94.0001
GCCTGTGCAGGAGTAGAACCGTAGGTCGGATAAGGCGTTCACGCCGCATCCGACAGTCGTTGCCTGATGCGACGCTGGCGCGTCTTATCAGGCCTGTGCAGGAGTAGAACCGTAGGTCGGATAAGGCGTTCACGCCGCATCCGACACGCATTGCCCGATGCTGCAAAGGCATAAAAAGTCGATGGCGTTGAATATTTTTTCAGCGCCATTTTTATTGATGCGTGGGAAGGAAATCCCTACGCAAACGTTTTCTTTTTCTGTTAGAATGCGCCCCGAACAGGATGACAGGGCGTAAAATCGTGGGACACATATGGTCTGGATTGATTACGCCATAATCGCGGTGATTGCTTTTTCCTCTCTGGTTAGCCTGATCCGCGGCTTTGTTCGTGAAACGTTATCGCTGGTGACATGGGGTTGTGCTTTCTTTGTCGCCAGTCATTACTACACTTACCTGTCAGTCTGGTTTACGGGCTTTGAAGACGAACTGGTTCGAAATGGGATTGCCATCGCGGTACTGTTTATCGCGACACTGATCGTTGGCGCTATCGTGAACTTCGTGATAGGTCAGTTGGTTGAGAAAACCCACCTGACGGGCACCGACCGGGTGCTGGGCGTCTGTTTCGGTGCGTTGCGCGGTGTGTTGATTGTTGCTGCCATTCTCTTCTTTCTCGACTCCTTTACCGGGGTATCGAAAAGCGAAGACTGGAGCAAATCACAGCTGATCCCGCAGTTCAGTTTTATCATCAGATGGTTTTTTGATTATCTGCAAAGCTCGTCAAGTTTCTTGCCCAGAGCGTAAGTGCTCTGAGATGTGGCTTAACGAGGAAAAAGACGTATGTGCGGTATTGTCGGTATCGCCGGTGTTATGCCGGTTAACCAGTCGATTTATGATGCCTTAACGGTGCTTCAGCATCGCGGTCAGGATGCCGCCGGCATCATCACCATTGATGCCAATAACTGCTTCCGTTTGCGTAAAGCGAACGGGCTGGTGAGCGATGTCTTCGAAGCTCGCCATATGCAGCGTTTGCAGGGCAATATGGGCATTGGTCATGTGCGTTACCCCACGGCTGGTAGCTCCAGCGCCTCTGAAGCGCAGCCGTTTTACGTTAACTCCCCGTATGGCATCACGCTTGCCCACAACGGCAATCTGACCAACGCTCATGAGTTGCGTAAAAAACTGTTTGAAGAAAAACGCCGCCACATCAACACCACTTCCGACTCGGAAATTCTGCTTAATATCTTCGCCAGCGAGCTGGACAACTTCCGCCACTACCCGCTGGAAGCCGACAACATATTCGCCGCCATCGCTGCTACAAACCGCTTAATCCGCGGCGCGTATGCCTGTGTGGCGATGATTATCGGCCACGGTATGGTGGCTTTCCGCGATCCTAACGGTATTCGTCCGCTGGTACTGGGAAAACGTGATATTGACGAGAACCGCACAGAATATATGGTCGCTTCTGAAAGCGTTGCGCTCGATACGCTGGGCTTTGAGTTCCTGCGTGATGTCGCCCCAGGCGAGGCGATTTACATCACTGAAGAAGGGCAGCTGTTTACCCGCCAGTGCGCTGACAACCCGGTCAGCAATCCGTGCCTGTTCGAGTATGTTTACTTTGCCCGTCCGGACTCGTTTATCGACAAAATTTCCGTTTACAGCGCGCGTGTGAATATGGGCACCAAGCTGGGCGAGAAAATTGCTCGTGAATGGGAAGATCTGGATATCGACGTGGTGATCCCCATTCCGGAAACCTCGTGTGATATCGCGCTGGAAATCGCCCGTATTCTGGGCAAACCGTACCGCCAGGGCTTTGTGAAAAACCGCTATGTTGGCCGCACGTTTATCATGCCGGGCCAGCAGCTGCGTCGTAAGTCCGTGCGCCGTAAACTGAACGCCAACCGTGCTGAATTCCGTGATAAAAACGTCCTGCTGGTCGATGACTCCATCGTGCGTGGTACCACTTCTGAGCAGATTATCGAGATGGCGCGTGAAGCCGGAGCGAAGAAAGTTTACCTCGCTTCTGCGGCACCGGAAATTCGCTTCCCGAACGTTTACGGGATTGATATGCCAAGCGCCACGGAGCTTATCGCCCACGGTCGCGAAGTAGATGAAATTCGCCAGATCATCGGTGCTGATGGTTTGATTTTCCAGGATCTGAATGATCTGATCGAAGCCGTCCGTGCGGAAAACCCGGATATCCAGCAGTTTGAATGCTCGGTGTTCAACGGCGTCTACGTCACCAAAGATGTTGATCAGGGCTACCTCGATTTTCTCGATACTTTACGTAATGACGACGCCAAAGCAGTGCAACGTCAGAACGAAGTGGAAAATCTCGAAATGCATAACGAAGGATAATGACTTCGCTCAGGGTGCCGGTCTGGCACCCTGACTTGCAACTCCCGCTGAAATCCTGCAAAGTCTGGCTGCAAGTCTGACAGGGCAACTATTTATGAAACGACTCATTGTGGGCATCAGCGGTGCCAGCGGCGCGATTTATGGCGTACGATTATTACAGGTTCTGCGCGATGTCACAGATATCGAAACGCATCTGGTAATGAGCCAGGCGGCGCGCCAGACCTTATCCCTTGAAACGGATTTCTCCCTGCGTGATGTGCAGGCATTAGCCGATGTCACGCACGATGCGCGCGATATTGCCGCCAGCATCTCTTCTGGTTCTTTCCAGACGTTGGGGATGGTGATTTTACCCTGTTCAATCAAAACCCTGTCCGGCATTGTGCATAGCTATACGGATGGCTTACTGACCCGTGCAGCAGACGTGGTGCTGAAAGAGCGTCGCCCGCTGGTGCTCTGCGTACGTGAAACACCGCTGCACTTAGGCCACCTGCGTTTAATGACTCAGGCGGCGGAAATCGGTGCGGTAATTATGCCTCCCGTTCCGGCATTTTATCATCGCCCACAATCCCTTGATGATGTGATAAATCAGACGGTTAACCGTGTTCTTGACCAGTTTGCGATAAATCTACCCGAAGATCTCTTTGCCCGCTGGCAGGGCGCATAACTCCACTGTTGCCCTGTTTCAGGGCAATTTTGCAACCGCGATCAAATCCTCAACATTTTGTTCCTGCCATTCAATCTAAACGCTGCGATCCAACCGCCATACCTGCTATCTTCAACTTCAGGACAATAATGCAACGTCTTATTAACATATTTAACGTTGAATGTTACTGTTGTCGTCAAGATGGCATAAGACCTGCATGAACGAGCCTGCAAACACACAACACAATACACAATATAAAAAAGCCATTTCACTTGAGGGTTATGTATGAAGAAGTCGATTCTCGCTCTGTCTTTGTTAGTCGGGATTTCCGCAGCAGCTTCCAGCTACGCGGCACTGCCGGAGACGGTACGTATCGGAACGGATACCACCTATGCACCGTTCTCATCGAAAGATGCCAAAGGTGACTTTGTTGGCTTTGATATCGATCTCGGTAACGAGATGTGCAAACGGATGCAGGTGAAATGTACCTGGGTTGCCAGTGACTTTGACGCGCTGATCCCCTCACTGAAAGCGAAAAAGATCGACGCCATTATTTCGTCGCTCTCCATTACGGATAAACGTCAGCAGGAGATTGCCTTCTCCGACAAACTGTACGCCGCAGACTCTCGTCTGATTGCTGCCAAAGGTTCACCGATTCAGCCAACGCTGGATTCACTGAAAGGTAAACATGTTGGTGTGCTGCAGGGATCAACCCAGGAAGCGTATGCCAATGATAACTGGCGCAGTAAGGGTGTCGATGTGGTGGCCTATGCTAACCAGGATTTGGTCTATTCCGATCTGGCTGCAGGACGCCTGGATGCCGCTCTGCAAGATGAGGTTGCTGCCAGCGAAGGTTTCCTCAAGCAACCTGCCGGTAAAGATTTCGCTTTTGCAGGCCCTTCAGTGAAAGACAAAAAATACTTCGGTGACGGCACCGGTGTCGGGCTACGTAAAGATGATGCTGAACTGACGGCGGCGTTTAATAAGGCGCTTGGCGAGCTGCGTCAGGACGGTACCTACGACAAGATGGCGAAAAAGTATTTCGACTTTAATGTCTACGGTGACTGATACGTCGCAGGGAAACTGTACCTGATGGAATGATCATCATGGTGCACGCCAGGTTGTTGCACTATCGTGGTGCATTGAAATGCATACTTAAGCATTTTTAATGAAAAATAATACGTCTAACGGGGCGGGATATTTTGCCTTGATGGTCAATTTTATGGCACGATAAGTGTAACAAACCTGTAAATATTCCCTATAAAAAGACTGTCAGTTGAGGACATTATGAAAAAACTGGTGCTATCGCTCTCTCTGGTCCTGGCCTTCTCCAGCGCAACTGCGGCGTTTGCTGCGATTCCGCAAAACATCCGCATCGGTACCGATCCGACCTATGCGCCATTTGAATCAAAAAATTCACAAGGTGAACTGGTTGGCTTCGACATCGATCTGGCGAAGGAATTGTGCAAACGCATCAATACGCAATGTACGTTTGTCGAAAACCCGCTGGATGCGTTAATCCCGTCCTTAAAAGCGAAGAAGATTGACGCCATCATGTCATCGCTTTCCATTACGGAAAAACGTCAGCAGGAAATTGCCTTCACCGACAAACTGTACGCTGCCGACTCTCGTCTGGTAGTGGCGAAAAATTCCGACATTCAGCCGACAGTCGAGTCGCTGAAAGGCAAGCGCGTAGGCGTATTGCAGGGCACCACCCAGGAGACGTTCGGTAACGAACACTGGGCACCAAAAGGCATTGAAATCGTCTCTTATCAGGGGCAGGACAACATTTATTCTGACCTGACTGCCGGACGTATTGATGCCGCATTCCAGGATGAGGTCGCCGCCAGCGAAGGTTTCCTCAAACAACCCGTTGGTAAAGATTACAAATTCGGTGGCCCGTCTGTTAAAGATGAAAAACTGTTTGGCGTAGGTACCGGCATGGGTCTGCGTAAAGAAGATAACGAATTGCGCGAGGCACTGAACAAAGCCTTTGCCGAAATGCGCGCTGACGGTACTTACGAGAAATTAGCGAAAAAGTACTTCGATTTTGATGTTTATGGTGGTTAATCGCCATCGGTGAAAGAAAGCCCGCTCCCTTCGGGTAACCGGAGGGAGACAAGAGGCGGTAATTCACCACACACGACAGGACAGGCTGCATGTTGTATGGGTTTTCAGGTGTTATTTTACAGGGTGCGCTCGTCACGCTGGAGCTGGCGATCAGCTCTGTAGTGCTCGCTGTAATCATCGGTTTAATTGGCGCTGGCGGTAAGCTCTCGCAAAATCGGCTTTCGGGCCTTATTTTCGAAGGCTACACCACGCTGATTCGTGGCGTGCCGGACTTGGTGTTGATGCTGCTGATTTTCTACGGTTTGCAGATTGCACTAAACACGGTGACGGAGGCGATGGGCGTCGGGCAGATTGATATCGATCCGATGGTCGCAGGTATTATCACGCTCGGTTTTATCTACGGTGCTTATTTTACCGAAACGTTCCGTGGCGCGTTTATGGCTGTGCCGAAAGGGCATATAGAGGCGGCGACGGCGTTCGGTTTTACTCGTGGGCAAGTGTTTCGGCGGATTATGTTTCCGGCGATGATGCGTTACGCCCTGCCAGGCATTGGCAACAACTGGCAGGTGATCCTCAAATCTACCGCCCTGGTTTCGTTACTTGGCCTGGAAGATGTGGTCAAAGCCACGCAACTGGCAGGCAAAAGTACCTGGGAACCGTTCTATTTCGCCATCGTCTGTGGCGTGATTTACCTGGTTTTCACCACCGTTTCCAATGGTGTGCTGCTGTTCCTTGAGCGCCGCTACTCCGTGGGTGTGAAGAGGGCTGACCTGTGATCGAAATCTTACATGAATACTGGAAACCACTGCTGTGGACCGACGGTTATCGCTTTACTGGCGTGGCGATCACCCTGTGGCTGCTGATTTTGTCGGTAGTGATAGGCGGAGTCCTGGCGCTGTTTCTGGCGATTGGTCGCGTCTCCAGCAATAAATACATCCAGTTTCCAATCTGGTTATTTACTTATATTTTTCGCGGTACACCGCTGTATGTTCAATTGCTGGTGTTCTATTCCGGCATGTACACGCTGGAGATTGTTAAGGGTACCGAGTTCCTTAACGCCTTTTTCCGCAGTGGCCTGAATTGTACTGTGCTGGCGCTGACGCTTAACACCTGTGCTTACACCACCGAGATTTTTGCCGGAGCAATCCGTTCGGTACCGCACGGAGAAATTGAAGCCGCCAGAGCCTATGGCTTTTCGACCTTTAAAATGTATCGCTGCATTATTTTGCCTTCAGCGCTGCGTATTGCGTTACCGGCCTACAGTAATGAAGTAATCCTGATGCTGCACTCTACTGCGCTGGCGTTTACGGCCACGGTGCCGGATCTGCTGAAAATAGCCCGTGATATTAACGCCGCCACGTATCAACCTTTTACCGCTTTCGGTATCGCCGCGGTGCTCTATTTAATCATCTCTTATGTCCTGATCAGTTTGTTCCGCAAAGCGGAAAAACGCTGGTTGCAGCATGTGAAACCTTCTTCAACGCACTGAGAATACGATGTCCGAGAATAAATTAAACGTTATCGATTTGCACAAACGCTACGGCGAACACGAAGTGCTGAAAGGGGTCTCACTGCAAGCGAATGCCGGTGATGTCATAAGTATCATCGGTTCGTCGGGATCGGGGAAAAGTACCTTTCTGCGCTGCATTAACTTCCTCGAAAAACCGAGCGAAGGATCGATCGTCGTTAACGGCCAGACGATCAATCTGGTGCGCGATAAAGACGGTCAACTCAAAGTCGCCGATAAAAATCAGCTGCGCTTACTGCGCACACGCCTGACGATGGTATTCCAGCACTTCAATCTCTGGAGCCATATGACGGTGCTGGAAAACGTCATGGAAGCGCCGATTCAGGTGTTAGGCCTGAGCAAGCAGGAAGCGCGCGAGCGGGCGGTGAAGTATCTGGCGAAAGTCGGGATAGACGAACGTGCGCAGGGGAAATACCCGGTGCATCTGTCCGGTGGTCAGCAACAGCGTGTTTCTATCGCGCGGGCGCTGGCAATGGAACCGGAAGTTCTACTGTTTGATGAACCCACCTCGGCGCTCGATCCTGAACTGGTAGGCGAAGTGCTGCGTATTATGCAGCAACTGGCAGAAGAGGGAAAAACCATGGTGGTGGTGACTCACGAAATGGGCTTTGCTCGCCATGTTTCTACTCACGTCATTTTTCTCCATCAGGGGAAAATAGAGGAAGAAGGCGCGCCGGAGCAGTTATTTGGCAACCCGCAAAGCCCTCGTCTGCAACAGTTCCTTAAGGGATCGCTGAAATAATTCCCTCTCCGGTGGCTAACGCTGCCGGAGTATTTCATGGGGAATTTGCGAGTCCGCTTCCGCTGAAATGTAAAAGTTGCAGTCCGCTAAAAATACTTCTGAATTCGCTGTCCAAAGATAAAAACTGCCTGCTGCATTGGGTGTAAATCGTGGTTATTGTCGCGTCATCTTAAATTTGAGGGGTGACGGAACGCCATGACAATATCGACAACTTCCACGCCGCATGATGCGGTATTTAAATCTTTTTTACGCCATCCAGACACCGCGCGGGATTTTATTGATATTCATCTTCCCGCGCCGCTGCGCAAACTGTGTGATTTAACGACGCTCAAACTGGAACCAAACAGTTTTATTGATGAAGACCTGCGGCAATATTATTCCGACCTCTTGTGGTCTGTGAAAACGCAGGAGGGAGCGGGTTATATTTATGTGGTGATAGAGCACCAAAGTAAGCCGGAGGAATTAATGGCTTTTCGCATGATGCGCTATTCCATCGCGGCGATGCAAAACCATCTGGATGCAGGCTATAAAGAGCTTCCATTGGTGATCCCAATGCTGTTTTATCATGGTTGCAGAAGTCCTTATCCTTATTCACTCTGCTGGCTTGATGAATTTGCCGAGCCAGCTATAGCCCGCAAAATATATTCATCGGCTTTTCCGCTGGTGGATATTACCGTGGTGCCGGATGACGAGATTATGCAACATCGCAAAATGGCGCTGTTGGAATTAATTCAGAAACATATTCGTCAGCGCGATCTGTTGGGATTAGTCGACCAAATTGTTTCGCTGCTAGTTACAGGGAACACTAATGACAGACAGCTAAAAGCCCTGTTTAATTACGTATTACAAACGGGAGATGCCCAGCGTTTCCGTGCATTTATTGGTGAGATAACAGAACGCGCACCACAAGAAAAGGAGAAACTGATGACCATTGCTGACAGATTACGTGAAGAAGGCGCAATGCAGGGCAAACACGAAGAAGCTCTGCGTATTGCTCAGGAGATGCTGGAAAAAGGATTTGACCACGAAGTCATCCTGACGCTGACCCGACTTTCACCAGACGACCTTATCGCGCAAAGCCACTAATCCTGTAACACCGGGAATTAACTGGCGGATGTTTGCAGTACACCACATCAGTGAACAACATCCGCCAGCGCCTCTTCTAAATCGTACCAGCGAAACGCAAAACCCGCTTCTTCCAGCTGTTTAGGCAAGGCCCGTTGTCCACCTAATACCAGTACTGAAGATTCGCCCATTAACAGCCGAATAGCGGTCGCGGGGACGCGCAAAATGGCCGGACGATGCAGTGCATGACCGAGCGCATGGGCAAATTGTTCATTGCGTACCGGGTAGGGCGAAACCATATTAAATGGCCCGCGCAGCTCGTTATCCAGCAGCCAGAGAATGCCGTTGACCATATCATCAATATGAATCCAGGCCAGATACTGCCGACCGGAACCAATCGGCCCGCCCAGGCCAAGACGAAACGGCAGCAGCATTTTACCGAGGATCCCGCCGTCCGGTGCCAGCACCACGCCGGTACGCAGCAGGCACACACGCGTTTTGTCGCTTTGCGCCCGACAGGCAATTTCTTCCCAACGAGCGCAGAGTTTATGGGTAAATTCGTTATGCGGCGGTTCCTCTTCGGTAACCACCACTTCACCTAAGTCGCCATAATAGCCCGTTGCCGAGCCGGAAATGAGTACCGACGGCGGCGTGTCGCTGGCATTAATCAAATCGACCAGTTTTTGCGTGATATTCCAGCGGCTTTGGCAGAGACGATCTTTTTGCTCGTGAGTCCAGCGTTTATCGGCAATCGGTTCTCCAGCCAGGTTGATTACCGCATCAACGCCATTGAGGTTGCTTTGATCTGCAAGCCCTTGCCATAGTGTCACCCGGGGGCCGATAACGGAGCTGGCTTTCTGCGGGTTACGCGTCACTACCGTGATTTGATGGCCCAGCTCCAGCAAACGCGGAATCAAATGACGACCAATTAATCCCGTCCCTCCGGTGATCACTATGTTCATGCAGCCTCCCGATATGGCGGTTAACGCTGCCAGCTTAAGGTCATGGATACCGAATCAGCGTAGCGCAGCGCGTGCAGTTTATCGATCTCTACTTCAGCATACGTTACCCAGTGATGTTCACGTGCGATATCGAGCACATCCTGAGTTAATTTCTCCAGCAAAGAGAAACGGTTATTCTCTACGTGCTGAATAATGTTTTTCGTTACGGTGCGATAATTCAGCGCATCGTTGATATCTTCGCTGGTGCGCGCTTTATCGGCGGGGTAGTGGATCGTCACGTTGATAACTATATCCTGACGGTTGTTAATTTCTTCTTCCTTAATTCCGATAAACGTACGTAAACGAAGGTTCTTTATACGAATAATAGCGGCAGGTTGTGCCATTGCAGGTTCTCCGTTGTTTTACTTAGGATTAAATAATACACGAGAACCTGTTTCTGTTAACTATCCGAACGCTCATCACTGAGTTGTGCTTTTAGCAGTGCCTGCCCGGTGGCAGGGCGCGAACGGATCCGCTCATGCCAGTTCTTAACTGCAGGATACATTGCGAGGTCAATGCGCTGGCGAGTCCAGGCATTAACCCACGGCCAGCAGGCAATATCCGCAATGCTGTAATTTTCTCCGCCCAGCCAGGGCGAGTTTTCCAGCCGCTTGTTCAGCACGTGATACAGACGCTGAGTTTCAACTTGATAACGTTCAATAGCGTAAGGAATGGTTTGTGGTGCAGCGTGATTAAAATGATGATTTTGCCCAAGCATCGGCCCCAGCCCGCCTACCTGCCAGAATAGCCACTGTAATGTGGTGGCGCGTTCACGCATTTCATGACTCAAAAAGAGTCCCGTTTTCTCCGCCAGATACAACAATATGGCCCCGGACTCAAAGAGGCTTAACGGTTCGCCGCCATCGGCTGGGGAATGATCAACAATTGCCGGAATTTTGTTGTTAGGCGAAATGCGCAAAAATTCCGGGTGAAACTGGCCACCTTTCCCCAGGTCTACCTTAATCAAGCGATAATCCAGTCCAGCCTCTTCGAGAAACAACGTAATTTTGTGACCATTTGGCGTCGGGGCGAAATAGAGATCGATCATTGCAGCTCCGGTTGTCTAATCATCTGAACACCACAAGTATAGAAAGCGCGACGACTTGCGTGAGTATTCGTCACGTGACAGTGACAAAAAGGCTCTATAGTTTGATAGCAAGCCCCCTTTATTGCCGAGGACATAATGAGTAAACCCGCTATCACGCTTTGGTCAGATGCCCATTTTTTCTCCCCTTATGTGTTATCCGCCTGGGTGGCGTTGCAGGAAAAAGGCCTGTCGTTTCATATCAAGACCATCGACCTCGACAGCGGTGAACATTTGCAGCCGACGTGGCAAGGTTACGGTCAGACACGCCGTGTGCCGTTATTACAAATCGATGATTTTGAGTTGAGTGAATCTTCTGCCATTGCGGAGTATCTGGAAGATCGATTTGCGCCACCGACCTGGGAACGCATTTATCCGCTTGATTTAGAAAATCGTGCGCGTGCACGACAGATTCAGGCCTGGCTGCGTAGCGATTTGATGCCCATCCGCGAAGAACGTCCGACGGATGTTGTCTTTGCGGGTGCGAAAAAAGCGCCATTAACGGCGGAGGGAAAAGCCAGTGCAGAGAAACTGTTCGCGATGGCAGAACATTTGTTAGCACTGGGTCAGCCGAATTTATTTGGTGAATGGTGCATTGCCGATACGGATCTGGCACTAATGATTAACCGCCTGGTACTACATGGCGATGAGGTGCCAGAACGCCTGGTGGATTATGCGACATTCCAGTGGCAGCGAGCGTCTGTCCAGCGTTTTATTGCTCTTTCGGCGAAGCAATCTGGCTGATAGCAACGACAGAATCCAGTATCATAGCTTACGTTTTTTCGACGAGGAGTGAGTGATGAAACTGATGTTTGCATCGGACATTCATGGGTCGTTACCGGCGACGGAACGTGTTCTGGAGTTGTTTGCCCAAAGCGGTGCCCAGTGGCTGGTGATCCTTGGCGACGTGTTGAATCACGGCCCGCGTAATGCTTTACCGGAGGGTTACGCGCCAGCCAAAGTCGCTGAACGGCTTAATGAAGTGGCACATAAAGTTATCGCTGTGCGCGGCAACTGCGACAGCGAAGTGGACCAAATGCTGCTGCATTTCCCGATAACCGCGCCGTGGCAACAGGTATTACTGGAAAAACAACGTCTGTTTTTGACGCATGGTCATCTATTTGGCCCGGAAAATCTGCCTGCTTTAAACCAGAACGATGTGCTGGTTTACGGTCATACCCATCTGCCAGTGGCAGAACAGCGGGGGGAGATATTCCACTTCAACCCCGGCTCGGTGAGTATTCCGAAAGGCGGTAATCCGGCGAGTTATGGCATGCTGGATAATGACGTACTGAGTGTAATCGCACTCAATGATCAAAGTATCATTGCGCAGGTCGCGATTAATCCGTAATTTACCCACAACTCAAAATGCGCCGTAAGAGCGCCAGAAAAAGAAGGTTTCCTGATAATGGAACAGCGTCGTTTGGCAAGTACTGAATGGGTGGATATTGTCAATGAAGAGAATGAAGTCATTGCACAAGCCAGCCGGGAACAAATGCGGGCACAGTGTCTGCGTCATCGTGCAACTTACATCGTCGTGCATGATGGCATGGGCAAAATTCTGGTCCAGCGTCGTACCGAGACAAAAGACTTTTTACCCGGCATGTTAGATGCGACCGCAGGCGGTGTGGTCCAGGCCGATGAGCAATTGCTGGAGTCCGCGCGTCGCGAAGCGGAAGAAGAGTTGGGCATTGCCGGTGTCCCCTTTGCCGAGCACGGGCAGTTCTATTTCGAAGATAAAAATTGCCGTGTCTGGGGCGCGTTGTTCAGTTGTGTCTCGCACGGTCCCTTCGCCCTACAGGAAGATGAAGTCAGTGAAGTTTGCTGGCTGACGCCGGAAGAAATCACCGCACGCTGCGATGAGTTCACTCCAGACTCGCTGAAAGCGCTGGCGTTGTGGATGAAGCGCAATGCCAAAAATGAAGCCGTAGAGACTGAAACGGCAGAATGAAAAAAGAGCCGCAATTGCGGCTCTTAACATTTTTAGTGGTAGCCCATCAACTGAGCACCGATAACCACGACGCTGGACATAATAAACAGCAGTCCAAGCAGTGTCGCGCCCACCTTCAGCCAGTTACGGAAGTCCACCCGACAAACACCGAGCGTTGCCATTAACGAAGCCGAGGTCGGGTAAATGATGTGACTGAAGCCATCACCAAACTGGAACGCCAGCACGGTAACCTGACGGTTAACACCGACCAGATCGCCAAGCGGTGCCAGTAACGGCATGGTTAACGCCGCCTGACCAGAACCGGATGTCACGAAGAAATTAAATACCGCCTGGAAGAGCAACATAAACCAGGCTGCAACTGCGTTATCCAGACCGCTAATGGCATTGGCAATGCTGTTTAGAATGGTATTTAACACACTGGCATCACCCGCTTCACCGTTACCGACCAGCAACAAAATCCCTTTGGCGAAACCCACCAGTAGGGCAGGGGCGATCATCATTCGCGCCCCTTCGGTGAAGGATGAAGCCATGGTATTAACCGTCATACCGTTTAGGCGGAAAACAACGCCGATGATGCCAATTACTAGCCCCATCGTGAAGAACTGGCTGGCTATTTCTGGAATAAACCAGGCATTGACGATAACGCCCCAAATTACCCAGATCATGACGGCGGTTAAAACAATCAATACCAGCCAGTCACCAAAGGTAAATGGACGCTGTTCTACATCCGCCTGTTTTTCGCGGAAGAAACGATCGGACTCATGAACGCGTGACAACAGCGGATTCTTTTTCACCCGCGAGGCGTACACCATAGTGAAGACCAGACCAATCAGAGTAGAGATTACCCATACCACGATGCGCAAACCGGAGCCAGAAAGCACCGGAACACCAGCGATCCCCTGAGCAACAACCACACAAAACGGGTTCATCCACGAACTGGCAAAACCGATTTGCGTGGCGATATAAGTCACCAGGACGGTGGTAATACTGTCATAGCCCAGCCGGACCATTAGCGGTGCGATGATAATGGCAAAGGCGACGGCCTCTTCCCCCATACCAAATACCGCGCCGCCAAGTGAAAAGAGAATAAACAAGGCAGGGATAAAGAGAATTTCATTCCCGCGTGTATGCCGAATAAGTGCCAGGATGCCGTTATCAATGGTTCCTGTACGCATCACGATGCCAAACGCGCCGCCAATCACCAGCATAAACATGATGATGCCAACGGCTGTCCCGTATTTCGATCCTGAGGTTAATCCTTCAAACGGGAAATTCATCAGGCCCGGGCGTTCATCGCCCGTCGAGAACAGTTGCACGCGGTGATACTCAGGTTCGCCCGCCTCGTTAGTCAGAATGCGAAATGAGTGCGGATCTACGACTTTGCGTGTTTTTGTTTGACCATCAACCTGATACTGCACTTCCTGACTGTCAAACATCCCCACCGGAACTACCCAGGTGGCAAGGCTGGTTAAAATAGCAACAAAAAAGATAATCACCAGCGTATCGGGCATTGCCCATCTTCTGGTTGGTTTGGATTCAGTGATTGCGGACATAGCGCAGATATTCCCTTGCACAAAACAAAGTGGTAAGTATGCAAAGTGAGATGGCGCAATTCATTGATGCAGCGCAGTTAAGCAAGATAATCAGAAAGGATTAATGCAAATTAAGAGAATAAAAAACCGGAAATAGTGACTATTTCCGGTTCAGGTATCCACAGCGCAAAGCTGCGGATGATGACGAGATTACTGCTGCTGTGCAGACTGAATCGCAGTCAGCGCGATGGTGTAGACGATATCGTCAACCAGTGCGCCACGGGACAGATCGTTAACCGGCTTGCGCATACCCTGCAGCATCGGCCCGATGGAGATCAGATCGGCAGAACGTTGTACCGCTTTGTAAGTGGTGTTACCGGTGTTCAGATCCGGGAAGATGAACACGGTAGCGCGACCAGCAACCGGAGAATTCGGTGCTTTGGATTTCGCAACGTCAGCCATTACCGCAGCGTCGTACTGCAGCGGACCGTCGATCATCAGGTCAGGACGTTTTTCCTGCGCCAGACGAGTTGCTTCGCGAACTTTCTCTACGTCGCTACCTGCACCAGAAGTACCGGTGGAGTAGGAGAGCATTGCAACGCGCGGTTCGATACCGAAGGCCGCGGCGGAATCAGCGGACTGAATCGCGATTTCTGCCAGCTGTTCTGCGGTCGGATCCGGGTTGATCGCACAGTCACCGTAAACGTAAACCTGTTCCGGCAGCAGCATGAAGAACACGGAAGATACCAGGGAGCTACCCGGTGCAGTTTTGATCAGCTGCAGCGGCGGACGAATGGTGTTTGCGGTGGTGTGAACAGCACCGGAAACCAGACCGTCAACTTCATCCTGTTCCAGCATCAGCGTACCGAGAACCACGTTGTCTTCCAGCTGTTCGCGGGCAACGGTTTCGGTCATGCCTTTGTTCTTACGCAGTTCAACCAGGCGGCCAACATAGCTTTCGCGAACCACTTCTGGATCGACAATTTCAATGCCAGCACCCAGCTCTACGCCCTGAGATGCTGCAACGCGGTTGATCTCAGCCGGGTTACCCAGCAGTACGCAAGTTGCGATACCACGTTCAGCACAGATAGCGGCTGCTTTAACGGTACGCGGTTCGTCACCTTCCGGCAGCACGATACGTTTGCCCGCTTTGCGCGCCAGTTCGGTCAGCTGATAACGGAACGCTGGCGGAGACAGACGACGGCTGCGCTCGGAAGTGGCAGTCAGAGAGTCAATCCAGTCAGCGTTGATGTAGTTAGCAACGTATTCCTGAACTTTCTCGATACGCTCGTGATCGTCAACCGGAACTTCGAGGTTGAAGCTCTGCAGGCTCAGAGAAGTCTGCCAGGTGTTGGTATTCACCATAAATACCGGCAGGCCGGTAGCGAAAGCACGTTCGCACAGTTTGGAAATGCGCGCGTCCATTTCGTAGCCGCCAGTCAGCAGCAGGGCACCGATTTCTACGCCGTTCATGGCAGCCAGGCAAGCTGCAACCAGTACGTCAGGACGGTCTGCGGAAGTTACCAGCAGAGAACCGGCACGGAAGTGCTCCAGCATGTGCGGAATGCTGCGTGCGCAGAAAGTGACGGATTTAACGCGGCGAGTATTGATGTCGCCTTCGTTGATGATGGTGGCGTTCAGGTGGCGAGCCATATCGATCGCACGGGTCGCGATCAGATCAAAGCTCCACGGCACCGCGCCGAGAACCGGCAGCGGGCTGGATTCTTGCAGCTTCGCCGGATCAACATTGTTTACTTTTGCTTTGGAAGAGTCGTCGAAAATCTCGGACAGATCCGGGCGAGTACGACCCTGTTCATCAACCGGTGCGTTCAGTTTGTTAACGATAACGCCAGTGATGTTGGTGTTTTTTGCACCACCGAAGCTGTTGCGAGTCAGTTCGATACGCTCTTTCAGCTGTTCCGGGGTGTCAGTGCCCTGAGACATAACGAAGACGATTTCCGCGTTCAGCGTTTTAGCGATTTCGTAGTTCAGAGACTGGGCAAACTGATGCTTACGTGTCGGGACCAGACCTTCAACCAGAACGACTTCAGCGTCTTTGGTGTTAGCGTGGTAGTTCGCGACGATCTCTTCCATCAGCACATCTTTCTGATTGCTGGAAAGCAGACCTTCAACGTAGCTCATTTTCAGCGGTTCAGCGGCTGTCGTGGTGGAAGAGTTCGCACGCACGATAGTCGTGGTCTGATCGGGCGCATCGCCACCGGTACGCGGCTGAGCGATAGGTTTGAAAACGCTCAGACGAACGCCTTTGCGTTCCATTGCACGGATCACGCCAAGGCTGACGCTGGTCAGACCGACGCTGGTTCCGGTAGGGATCAGCATAATAATACGGGACACGGTTTATCCTCTTTCGTTACCGCCGGTTTGGCGGGTTACAAAACAGCACCGCCAGCTGAGCTGGCGGTGTGGAATCAGGCGGTCAAGCGGCAGGCGTCTTGCGCGATAACCAGCTCTTCGTTGGTCGGAATCACAACAGCAGGGCGGGTGCCTTCTTTGTTGATGAAACCAGATTTGCCGAAACGTGCAGCCAGGTTGCGCTCATGATCAACTTCAAAGCCCAGCACGCCCAGTTTGCCCAGAGACAGTTCACGAACCATCGCGGCATTTTCACCGATACCACCGGTGAATACAACAGCGTCCAGACGACCATCCATCAGCGCGGTGTAGGCACCGATGTATTTCGCCAGACGGTGGCAGTAAACGTCCATTGCGCGCTTCGCGTCTTCTTTTGTCGCGTAGTTGTCTTCAACATAACGGCAGTCGCTGGTGACTTCGGTCAGACCCAGCAGGCCAGACTCTTTGGTCAGCATTTTGTTGATTGCGTCAACGCTCATGCCCAGAGTGTCGTGCAGGTGGAAGATGATCGCAGGATCGATATCGCCAGAGCGAGTACCCATTACCAGACCTTCCAGCGGGGTCAGACCCATAGAGGTGTCAACGCATTTACCGTTGCGGATAGCAGAAACGGAACCACCGTTACCCAGGTGGCAGGTGATGATGTTCAGCTCTTCTACCGGTTTGTTCAGCATTTTTGCCGCTTCCTGGGTTACATAGAAGTGGCTGGTGCCGTGCGCGCCGTAACGACGGATGCCATGCTCTTTGTACAGGTTGTACGGCAGGGCGTAGAGGTAAGACTCTTCCGGCATAGTCTGGTGGAACGCGGTGTCAAATACAGCAACGTTTTTGTCTTTCAGCTGAGGGAAAGATTTCAGTGCTTCTTCGATACCGATCAGGTGAGCCGGGTTGTGCAGCGGTGCAAAAGAAGCTGCATCTTTGATACCCTGAATAACAGACTCATCGATCACTACGGAGCTGGTATACTTTTCGCCGCCGTGTACGATACGGTGACCGATAGCGGTCAGCTGCGCAGACAGTTCTGGTTTTTGTGCCAGAATAGTATTAACGATAAAGTTGAGCGCTTCGCTGTGAGCGGCGCCTGCACCTAAAGCCGCTTCCTGTTTATTGCCGTCCATTTTCCATTTGATACGTGCTTCGGGCAGGTGGAAACATTCGGCTAAACCAGAAAGGTACTCTTCACCATTCACTGCATCGATGATTGCAAATTTCAGTGAAGAACTACCGCAGTTCAGAACCAGTACTAACTTACTCGACATGGAAGTACCTATAATTGATACGTGGCTAAAAAAACGTCAGGGAGCCATAGAGCGTAGCGCATGATGACACTGACATTTATGATTAACATCATGCACTGCAAATTTTTTTTGCATGATGGAAGAAATATCTTGAGTCTATGCCATTTTGCGTAATTTTCAGCCAATGGCATAATGTATATGAATTTGACGACTCAATGAATATGTACTACTTAGGCCTTCAGGCTGCTAAAGGATACCTGATAGTGGGTATGGAAGACAAAATGTTTTGAACGTTGTCCCGCTGAGTTGTGAATTTGCACAAATTTTTGAATCTTTATATGTGAAGTTGAGGTGAAGCATGTCAACGCCGGATAATCGTTCTGTTAATTTTTTTAGCTTGTTTCGCCGGGGACAGCATTACTCAAAGACGTGGCCGCTGGAAAAACGCCTTGCCCCGGTCTTTGTCGAAAATCGCGTTATCAAGATGACGCGCTATGCGATCCGTTTTATGCCGCCAATCGCCGTATTTACTCTCTGCTGGCAGATTGCCCTGGGCGGTCAGCTGGGCCCGGCAGTTGCCACTGCGCTGTTCGCCTTAAGTTTACCCATGCAAGGACTATGGTGGCTGGGCAAGCGTTCTGTAACGCCATTACCTCCTGCAATCCTTAACTGGTTTTATGAAGTTCGCGGTAAATTGCAAGAGTCTGGACAGGTGTTGGCACCCGTTGAAGGTAAGCCTGATTACCAGGCATTAGCTGACACGCTTAAGCGCGCCTTCAAACAACTGGATAAAACTTTCCTTGATGATTTGTAATTGACCCCTGATTACGCATATAAAAGAAGGCATACTCAGCCTTCTTTTTTTTCACCGTAGTAGAGTGATACAGGAGTCAACAATGGAAATGACCAACGCGCAACGTCTTATTTTGTCTAACCAGTACAAAATGATGACTATGCTTGATCCGGCAAATGCTGAACGTTACCGTCGCCTGCAAACAATCATTGAGCGTGGTTATGGATTACAGATGCGTGAACTGGATCGCGAGTTTGGCGAGCTGAAAGAAGAAACCTGCCGCACTATCATCGACATTATGGAGATGTATCACGCGTTGCATGTGTCCTGGTCTAATTTGCAGGACCAGCAGTCCATCGATGAACGTCGTGTTACCTTCCTCGGCTTTGACGCCGCCACCGAAGCTCGTTATCTCGGTTATGTGCGTTTTATGGTTAACGTGGAGGGGCGCTATACCCATTTTGACGCCGGGACTCACGGTTTTAACGCCCAGACGCCAATGTGGGAAAAATATCAGCGTATGCTTAATGTGTGGCATGCCTGCCCGCGTCAGTACCATCTGAGCGCCAACGAAATTAATCAAATTATCAACGCCTGAGGAGGCCCATGTGCGGTGCAAAGGTTTTCTGTTTGATCTTGATGGAACGCTGGTGGACTCCCTGCCTGCGGTAGAACGGGCGTGGAGCAACTGGGCCAGACGTCATGGGTTAGCGCCGGAAGAGGTGCTGGCTTTCATTCACGGTAAACAGGCCATCACCTCTTTGCGCCATTTTATGGTGGGCAAATCCGAGGCAGACATTGCTGCCGAATTTACGCGTCTGGAGCAAATCGAGGCCACGGAAACCGAAGGTATTACCGCGCTTCCGGGGGCAATCGCCTTACTCAATCATTTGAATAAAGCAGGTATTCCGTGGGCCATTGTGACTTCTGGCTCCATGCCCGTAGCGCGAGCGCGCCACAAAATAGCCGGACTTCCCGCGCCAGAGGTGTTTGTGACCGCTGAGCGGGTGAAGCGCGGAAAACCAGAGCCTGATGCGTATCTTTTAGGCGCGCAGTTGTTGGGGCTTGCGCCGCAAGAGTGTGTGGTGGTGGAAGATGCTCCCGCTGGCGTGCTTTCAGGCCTGGCGGCGGGTTGTCATGTAATTGCGGTTAACGCTCCGGCAGATACCCCGCGCCTGAATGAGGTCGATTTGGTCCTCCACAGTCTGGAGCAAATTACTGTGACCAAACAGCCAAATGGCGATGTTATTATTCAGTGAAACACCTGATCATGATTTAGCCCCGTCTCGTCGGGGCTTTTTTATGGCAGAATCAAGTCATCCCCCTCAATTAACAAGGATAAGTTGTGAACGGTGAATTGATTTGGGTTCTTTCATTACTGGCCGTTGCCATCGTCTTGTTTGCGACGGGCAGAGTGCGTATGGATGCGGTCGCTTTGTTTGTTATTGTCGCGTTTGCATTAAGCGGAACGCTGACGGTCCCCGAAGTATTTTCCGGCTTTTCCGATCCTAACGTTGTCCTGATTGCCGCCTTGTTCATTATTGGCGATGGTTTGGTCCGTACCGGTGTTGCTACCGTAATGGGGACATGGCTGGTCAAAGTGGCAGGCAACAGTGAAATCAAAATGTTGGTTTTGTTGATGCTGACCGTCGCGGGGCTTGGCGCGTTTATGAGTTCAACCGGCGTTGTCGCTATCTTTATTCCCGTAGTGTTAAGCGTTGCCATGCGTATGCAAACGTCGCCGTCGCGCCTGATGATGCCGTTAAGTTTTGCCGGGCTGATAAGCGGCATGATGACGCTGGTGGCGACGCCGCCGAACCTGGTAGTCAACAGTGAATTGCTGCGTGAAGGCTATCATGGTTTTAGTTTCTTTAGCGTAACACCTATTGGACTGGTCGTGCTGGTGCTGGGTATTTTGTATATGTTAGTGATGCGTTTCATGCTGAAAGGGGATACCCAGACCCCACAGCGCGAAGGCTGGACGCGTCGAACCTTTCGCGATCTTATCCGTGAATATCGACTGACCGGGCGTGCGCGTCGTCTGGCTATTCGCCCCGGTTCGCCAATGATTGGTCAACGGCTGGACGATCTCAAATTACGTGAGCGTTATGGCGCTAACGTCATCGGTGTTGAACGCTGGCGGCGTTTTCGTCGCGTTATCGTGAATGTTAACGGGGTTTCTGAATTTCGCGCGCGTGACGTTTTGCTTATTGATATGTCTGCGGCTGATGTCGATCTCCGGCAATTTTGTAGTGAGCAGTTGCTGGAGCCGATGGTACTACGCGGCGAGTATTTTTCTGACCAGGCACTTGATGTGGGCATGGCAGAGATTTCATTAATTCCTGAGTCAGAACTTATTGGTAAATCGGTGCGCGAAATTGGTTTTCGTACCCGCTACGGACTGAATGTGGTGGGGCTAAAGCGCAATGGCGAGGCGATGGAAGGTTCGCTGGCGGATGAGCCTCTGCTGCTGGGCGATATCATCCTGGTTGTGGGTAACTGGAAACTGATCGGTATGCTGGCAAAACAGGGGCGTGACTTTGTGGCGCTGAACTTACCCGAAGAGGTGAGTGAAGCATCGCCAGCACACAGTCAGGCACCTCATGCCATTTTTTGCCTGGTGTTGATGGTAGCGTTAATGCTTACCGATGAAATCCCTAATCCTGTTGCCGCTATCATCGCCTGCCTGCTGATGGGGAAATTCCGTTGTATCGATGCTGAAAGCGCCTATAAATCCATTCACTGGCCGAGCATTATTTTGATCGTTGGGATGATGCCGTTTGCTGTGGCATTACAGAAAACGGGAGGTGTCGCGCTGGCGGTGAAAGGGCTGATGGACATTGGCGGCGGTTACGGGCCACATATGATGCTGGGTTGTTTGTTTGTCTTGTCGGCGGTTATTGGGCTATTTATCTCTAATACCGCAACGGCGGTGTTGATGGCTCCGATTGCGCTGGCTGCTGCCAAAACGATGGGTGTGTCGCCTTATCCATTTGCGATGGTCGTGGCGATGGCAGCATCCGCCGCCTTTATGACACCGGTTTCTTCACCTGTTAACACACTGGTTTTAGGCCCGGGAAATTACAGCTTCAGTGACTTTGTGAAGTTGGGGGTACCGTTCACCATTATCGTGATGGCGGTTTGTGTGGTGATGATCCCGATGCTGTTTCCGTTTTGACAAGAGCCTGATGTCGCATCCGGCGCTTATTGCCTGATGCGACGCAGACTCCGGCTGCTTACAGCGGTGAATCCTGGCTAATCTCATCGAGCGAAAGATGGAAGCTGGGAACAAAGACTTCCATGAAGTAGTCCATCTCTTGGCTGCGGCGCGCTTCAAGCGTCGCTTCCAGTCGCGTTTTTGCCAGCAAGAATTCATTATTTCCCGCCGCGAGTTCTTCCAGACATTTCAGATATGCACACAGTGCATCTGCCTGTTTCACCAGAGATTTCTCTTCATCGCTGTATGCATGCTCGTCAATTAACGGCGCAAAGATATCCTGCAGCTCTTCCGGAACCATATCGACCAGTTTTTGCTGAGCGATTTTTTCAATAGCCTTGTATTCCTGAGCGATTTGCGAATTGAAGTATTTCACCGGGGTAGGGAGATCGCCGGTAAGCACTTCTGAGGCATCGTGGTACATCGCCAGTAAAGCGATACGTTCGGCGTTGACATTACCGCCAAATTTACGATTTTTGATAGCTGCCAGCGCATGGGCGACCATCGCTACCTGCAAACTGTGTTCGGACACATTTTCCGTCCGCACGTTGCGCATTAGCGGCCAGCGGTTAATGAGTTTCAGGCGGGAGAGATGGGCAAAAAAATGGCTCTGTTTCATAGTGACCTTACGTATGATGAAATCATCAGGTCATTGTGGCGGGATAACACTGCCGGATGCAATCTCCGGCAGTGAAATTAAGATTACAGCTGATGATAACCAGAAAGGAAACGCGCGAACTTACTCAAAGACAGCTCAATATCATCAACACGTGGTAGTGTGACAATGCGGAAGTGATCCGGCCACGGCCAGTTGAATGCTGTCCCTTGAACCAGCAGGACTTTTTCCTGCAACAGGAAATCCAGCACCATTTTCTGGTCGTCGTGAATGTTAAAGCGTTTAGCGTCGATTTTCGGGAACATGTACAGCGCACCGCGCGGTTTCACGCAGGAAACGCCCGGAATATCGTTGATCAACTCCCACGCACGGTTACGTTGTTCATAAAGACGCCCGCCGGGAGTAATAAATTCACTGATGCTCTGATAACCGCCTAGTGCGGTCTGAATGGCGTGTTGCGCAGGAACGTTAGCACACAGGCGCATTGAAGCCAGCATTTCCAGACCTTCGATGTAACCTTTGGCGTGTTTTTTCGGCCCGTTCAACACCATCCACCCCTGACGGAAGCCTGCAACGCGGTACGTTTTCGACAATCCGTTAAAGGTAATGGTCAGCAGATCAGGTGCCAGCGGCGCAATTGAGTGATGCTCAGCGTCGTCGTAGAGAATTTTGTCATAAATTTCATCGGCGAAGATAATGAGATTATGCTGACGCGCAATCTCCACAATCTCCATTAAAAGCTCTTTGGAATATACCGCGCCGGTTGGGTTATTTGGGTTGATAATAACGATCCCACGCGTACGAGGCGTAATTTTAGCGCGAATATCATCAAGGTCCGGGAACCAGTCAGAGGATTCATCGCAAAGATAATGCACCGCTTTACCGCTGGAGAGCGAAACCGCTGCGGTCCATAGTGGGTAATCAGGTGCAGGAACCAACATTTCGTCCCCGCTGTTCAGCAATGCCTGCATTGCCTGAACGATAAGCTCCGATACACCATTGCCGATGTAAATATCTTCCACGGTAACATCACGCATGCCACGAGCCTGGTAGTGCTGCATGATGGCTTTACGCGCGGAGTAAAGCCCTTTGGAATCGCAATACCCTTGAGCGGTAGGCAGGTTGCGAATCACGTCAACGAGGATTTCATCTGGCGCGTCAAAACCGAACGGGGCAGGGTTGCCGATGTTCAGTTTCAGTACCTTGTTACCTTCTTCTTCCAGGCGTTTTGCTTCTTTCAGCACCGGACCACGGATGTCGTAACAGACATTCTCTAATTTGCTGGATTTTTCAATGGGGGACATGAATCTTGACCTTTTTTGCTGTTATCGCCACTCCCTGCCGTGGAAGTCAGCTTAGAACAATGTACTCCCCCAGGACGGCGTTTTGAAGGTCTGCAGAATAAGATTTTGCCAGAGGGGAAGACTCGATTGTGCTGTTAATAACTTAATAATGGCAAAATAATGAGGTGTATATGCTTAGTAATTAATGTTATGTAGTGAATTATTCTGATTCTTAATTGTGAGTGTGGTTTTTTTATCTGTAAGATAATTGTTTGAAAATGCCTCGTTTAAGAATTCACTAATGAATCGTGATGATGATATTTCCGCATTACGGAGAGTTTAACAGCGTGATGATTTCCGAGGTGTCGTAATGGGTGCAAGGTGTGAAACTATTGTTAAGCGGGATTAATGAATGAGGATGATGCTAATTAATTATTATTTAATATTCAAAAAGGTTTTGTTGTGCTTATTAATAATAGAAGATTACTTTGCCTAACATAACATAACTTTGCATCAGATAATTCGCAATGACCCTTATAAATAAAAGGTTTTTGGGGTAAAATGCTCGCATAAATGACGGATCCCTGCTCTTGATGCCGCCTCACCATTGCTGTTTGTACGTGTTCGCGTATGACCAGCGATGCTGCACGAGAGTGGAACAAGGACTCACATTTACATTTATACAAACACGCGCATGTCATAAATACAAAAGAGTGAGTAACTTAATAGATATGCGATTCCTGAAGATATATTCTGTGATCTACTTCAGGCATTATAACGGAACAATGTGAGTCGCTTTTTTAGTGCAACTCATATGCATTTTTACTTTCGTCCGGGTTCCGGATGAAACTGCCAGGGAGGCACATTACAAATGGAATTGCTTGTTTGTGTGTGCACAGCATTAACCAGCTCAGTACGAGCCGCCAGTAAGTGATAATATATGATAAGTGCAAATCGTCCGATAATTAACCTCGACCTCGATCTGCTGAGAACATTTGTTGCTGTTGCCGATCTGAACACTTTTGCTGCCGCAGCTGCCGCTGTGTGTCGTACTCAGTCCGCCGTAAGTCAGCAAATGCAGCGTCTGGAACAACTCGTTGGGAAAGAACTGTTCGCTCGTCACGGTCGCAACAAACTGTTAACTGAACATGGCATTCAACTTCTTGGTTACGCCAGGAAAATCCTGCGTTTTAATGATGAGGCCTGCTCATCATTAATGTTCAGCAATCTTCAGGGCGTGTTAACTATCGGTGCTTCAGATGAATCTGCCGATACGATCTTACCTTTCCTGTTAAATCGCGTGAGTTCGGTTTATCCGAAGCTAGCGCTGGATGTCCGCGTTAAACGTAATGCCTATATGGCAGAAATGCTGGAATCCCAGGAAGTGGATTTGATGGTAACCACCCATCGTCCTTCAACGTTTAAGGCATTGAACCTGCGTACCTCGCCAACACACTGGTACTGCGCAGCGGAATACGTATTGCAAAAAGGCGAGCCGATCCCTCTTGTATTGCTGGATGATCCTAGCCCGTTTCGCGATATGGTGCTGGCGACGCTTAACAAAGCGGATATTCCATGGCGACTGGCTTATGTCGCCTCGACGCTTCCGGCAGTTCGTGCGGCAGTGAAAGCCGGTCTTGGTGTGACGGCAAGGCCGGTCGAGATGATGAGTCCAGACCTGCGTGTGCTGAGTGGAGTAGATGGCTTACCGCCGCTACCCGATACCGAATATTTGCTGTGCTATGACCCGTCCAGTAATAATGAGCTGGCCCAGGTGATCTATCAGGCGATGGAGAGCTACCATAATCCGTGGCAATACAGCCCAATGTCTGCTCCGGAAGGCGATGACTCATTGTTAATTGAAAGGGATATCGAGTAATCGACGGACCACAGATAATTTCTAAGACAATAGTGTAAAAACGAGCCGCTGGGGGTGTTTTAAACCCCAGCGGCTTTTTTTTAGTAAAAAGCCTTCCTCGTATCGTGCAGAACGCACAAAACTGTTCATTTTTCAATCACCAGAGATTCACGTCCCGAACGCACAAATAATCGCCTGAAAAAAATCACCTGCTACAATGATGTTAAAAAATACGTAAATTTGTTGCTGCGTTTTTGTTATGGAATGACAAAAGCGTGTCACAGATCAAGAAAATACTCTCTTTTGGGGGGAGGAATCGACACAAATTCCTGTCAAAATAGACCCGTATTTTTTCCATTGCTTCACAACGGACACGATTCAACAACATCTAATTATCCTGGAGTCGTCAAGGATCTGGGGTGAAAGGGCATTAAATGCTAATGGTGTTGATATTATGTAAACTAATGTGAAGAAACTTTTGTTAAAGTTGACAAAAGGTTATAGAAAGGAGTAAAAGACCACATCAATTAGCTGTATAAAAGAGTTTCTACAGTGATTGTAAGGTTTTTTTTATTCCTCCCCATGAATCGATGTGGCGTCCATCTGCCGTGAAGAGCAGTGAATCTGGCGCTACTTTTGATGAGTAAGCAATGAGTATGTCAACATCCACTGAAGTCATCGCTCATCACTGGGCATTCGCTATCTTTCTTATCGTTGCCATTGGCCTGTGTTGCCTGATGCTGGTAGGCGGTTGGTTTTTAGGCGGTCGCGCACGCGCGAGGTCGAAAAACGTTCCGTTTGAATCCGGTATCGACTCGGTCGGCTCCGCCCGCTTACGCCTGTCCGCCAAGTTTTATCTGGTGGCCATGTTCTTCGTTATCTTCGACGTTGAAGCGCTGTATCTGTTCGCATGGTCAACCTCTATCCGCGAAAGCGGCTGGGTAGGCTTTGTGGAAGCTGCAATTTTTATTTTTGTGTTACTGGCAGGTCTGGTTTATCTGGTGCGTATTGGCGCGCTGGACTGGACGCCCGCGCGTTCACGCCGCGAGCGTATGAACCCGGAAACGAACAGTATCGCTAATCGTCAACGCTAACCGCGAGGCATTAAGATGGATTATACGCTCACCCGCATAGATCCCAACGGTGAGAACGACCGTTACCCCCTGCAAAAGCAGGAGATCGTAACCGACCCTCTGGAGCAAGAAGTTAACAAAAACGTGTTTATGGGCAAGCTCAATGACATGGTTAACTGGGGTCGTAAAAACTCAATTTGGCCGTATAACTTCGGTCTTTCCTGCTGTTACGTTGAGATGGTGACTTCGTTTACCGCGGTGCATGACGTGGCACGTTTTGGCGCAGAAGTATTGCGTGCTTCGCCGCGTCAGGCTGACCTGATGGTGGTTGCAGGAACCTGCTTTACCAAAATGGCACCGGTTATTCAGCGTCTGTATGACCAGATGCTGGAACCAAAATGGGTTATCTCAATGGGGGCCTGTGCCAACTCTGGCGGTATGTACGATATTTATTCCGTTGTGCAGGGCGTCGATAAATTCATTCCGGTTGATGTGTATATCCCGGGCTGCCCGCCACGTCCTGAAGCGTACATGCAGGCATTGATGCTGTTGCAGGAATCTATCGGCAAAGAACGTCGTCCGCTCTCATGGGTGGTTGGCGATCAGGGCGTTTATCGCGCCAACATGCAATCAGAGCGCGAACGCAAGCGCGGTGAACGCATTGCCGTTACCAACCTGCGTACACCTGACGAGATTTAATTTGCGCCTGTCGGCAAAGGGATTTTTCTTCGCTTATTCCTAAATCTATTTCGCGAAGCTTACTGCGCCGACAGTCACCACGGACCATTTGCAATGGTGAACAATATGACCGACTTAACCGCGCAAGAACCCGCCTGGCAGACCCGCGATCATCTTGATGATCCGGTGATTGGCGAACTGCGCAACCGTTTTGGGCCGGATGCCTTTACTGTTCAGGCGACTCGCACCGGGGTTCCCGTTGTGTGGATCAAGCGTGAACAATTACTGGAAGTGGGTGATTTCTTAAAGAAACTGCCGAAACCTTACGTCATGCTGTTTGACTTACACGGCATGGACGAACGTCTGCGCACACACCGCGAAGGGTTACCTGCCGCGGATTTTTCCGTTTTCTACCATCTGATTTCTATTGATCGTAACCGCGACATCATGCTGAAGGTGGCGCTGGCAGAAAACGACCTGCACGTACCGACCTTCACCAAGCTGTTCCCGAACGCTAACTGGTATGAGCGTGAAACCTGGGATCTGTTTGGCATTACTTTCGACGGTCACCCCAATTTGCGCCGCATCATGATGCCGCAAACCTGGAAAGGTCACCCGCTGCGTAAAGATTACCCGGCGCGCGCTACCGAATTCTCGCCGTTTGAGCTGACCAAAGCCAAACAGGATCTGGAGATGGAAGCCCTGACCTTCAAACCGGAAGAGTGGGGGATGAAGCGCGGCACCGAAAATGAAGACTTCATGTTCCTCAACCTCGGTCCGAACCACCCGTCGGCGCACGGTGCTTTCCGTATCGTTTTGCAACTCGATGGCGAAGAGATTGTCGACTGCGTACCAGACATCGGTTACCACCATCGTGGTGCGGAGAAAATGGGCGAGCGCCAGTCATGGCACAGCTACATTCCGTATACCGACCGTATCGAATATCTCGGTGGCTGTGTTAACGAGATGCCGTATGTACTGGCGGTAGAGAAACTGGCCGGGATCACCGTACCAGATCGCGTTAACGTGATCCGCGTAATGCTCTCCGAACTGTTCCGCATTAACAGCCATCTGCTGTACATCTCAACCTTTATTCAGGACGTCGGCGCGATGACGCCAGTGTTCTTCGCTTTTACCGATCGTCAGAAAATCTACGATCTGGTGGAAGCGATCACTGGTTTTCGTATGCACCCGGCGTGGTTCCGTATTGGCGGCGTAGCGCACGACCTGCCGCGTGGCTGGGATCGCCTGCTGCGTGAGTTCCTCGACTGGATGCCGAAACGTCTGGCGTCTTATGAGAAAGCGGCGCTGCAAAACACCATTTTGAAAGGCCGTTCCCAGGGCGTAGCCGCCTACGGCGCGAAAGAGGCGCTGGAGTGGGGCACCACTGGTGCTGGTTTGCGCGCTACCGGGATCGACTTCGATGTGCGTAAGGCGCGTCCTTATTCTGGCTATGAAAACTTCGACTTTGAAATCCCGGTTGGTGGTGGTGTTTCTGACTGCTACACCCGCGTAATGCTGAAAGTGGAAGAACTGCGTCAGAGTCTGCGCATTCTTGAGCAGTGCCTCAACAACATGCCGGAAGGCCCGTTCAAAGCGGATCACCCGCTGACCACGCCGCCGCCGAAAGAGCGCACGCTGCAACATATCGAAACCCTGATCACCCACTTCCTGCAAGTGTCGTGGGGGCCGGTGATGCCTGCCAATGAATCTTTCCAGATGATTGAGGCGACCAAAGGGATCAACAGTTACTACCTGACCAGCGACGGCAGCACCATGAGTTATCGCACCCGTATCCGTACGCCGAGTTATGCGCATTTGCAGCAAATTCCGGCGGCGATCCGCGGCAGCCTGGTGTCTGACCTGATTGTTTATCTGGGCAGTATCGATTTTGTTATGTCAGATGTGGACCGCTAATTATGCACGAGAATCAACAACCACAAACCGAGGCTTTTGAGCTGAGTGCGGCTGAGCGTGAAGCGATTGAGCACGAGATGCACCACTACGAAGACCCGCGTGCGGCGTCCATTGAAGCGCTGAAAATCGTTCAGAAACAGCGTGGATGGGTGCCAGACGGCGCGATCCACGCGATCGCTGACGTTCTGGGTATTCCCGCAAGTGATGTCGAAGGCGTGGCTACTTTCTACAGCCAGATCTTCCGCCAGCCGGTTGGTCGCCATGTGATCCGTTATTGCGACAGCGTGGTCTGTCACATTAACGGTTACCAGGGCATTCAGGCGGCGCTGGAGAAAAAACTGAACATCAAACCAGGGCAAACGACGTTTGACGGTCGCTTTACGCTGCTGCCAACTTGCTGCCTGGGGAACTGCGACAAAGGGCCAAACATGATGATCGATGAGGACACTCACGCGCATCTGACCCCGGAAGCGATTCCTGAACTGCTGGAGCGGTATAAATGAAAAACATTATCCGTACTCCCGAAACGCATCCACTGACCTGGCGTCTGCGTGATGACAAACAGCCAGTGTGGCTGGACGAATATCGCAACAAAAACGGTTACGAAGGCGCGCGTAAGGCGCTGACCGGGCTGTCTCCGGACGAGATCGTCAATCAGGTTAAAGACGCTGGTCTGAAAGGGCGCGGCGGTGCGGGCTTCTCGACTGGCCTGAAATGGAGCCTGATGCCGAAAGACGAATCCATGAATATCCGTTACCTGCTGTGTAACGCTGATGAAATGGAGCCGGGCACCTATAAAGACCGCCTGCTGATGGAGCAACTGCCGCACCTGCTGGTGGAAGGTATGCTTATCTCCGCGTTTGCGCTGAAAGCTTACCGTGGCTACATCTTCCTGCGTGGCGAATATATTGAAGCGGCAGTGAATCTGCGCCGCGCCATTGCCGAAGCGACCGAAGCGGGTCTGCTTGGCAAAAACATTATGGGAACAGGTTTCGATTTCGAACTGTTCGTCCATACCGGGGCAGGGCGCTACATCTGCGGGGAAGAAACAGCGTTAATCAACTCCCTGGAAGGGCGTCGCGCTAACCCACGCTCGAAGCCCCCCTTCCCGGCAACCTCTGGCGTTTGGGGCAAACCGACCTGTGTCAACAACGTCGAAACCCTGTGTAACGTTCCGGCGATCCTCGCTAACGGCGTGGAGTGGTATCAGAACATCTCGAAAAGCAAAGATGCTGGCACCAAGCTGATGGGCTTCTCCGGTCGGGTGAAAAATCCGGGTCTGTGGGAGTTGCCGTTTGGTACTACCGCGCGCGAGATCCTCGAAGATTACGCTGGTGGTATGCGTGACGGCCTGAAATTCAAAGCCTGGCAGCCAGGCGGTGCGGGCACTGACTTCCTGACCGAAGCGCACCTTGACCTGCCGATGGAATTCGAAAGTATCGGTAAAGCGGGCAGCCGTCTGGGTACGGCGCTGGCGATGGCGGTTGATCACGAGATCAACATGGTGTCGCTGGTGCGTAACCTGGAAGAGTTTTTCGCCCGTGAGTCCTGCGGCTGGTGTACGCCGTGCCGCGATGGTCTGCCGTGGAGCGTGAAAATTCTGCGCGCGCTGGAGCGTGGCGAAGGTCAGCCGGGCGATATCGAAACACTTGAGCAACTGTGTCGATTCTTGGGTCCGGGTAAAACTTTCTGTGCCCACGCACCTGGTGCAGTGGAGCCGTTACAGAGCGCCATCAAATATTTCCGCGAAGAATTTGAGGCGGGAATCAAACAGCCGTTCAGCAATACCCATTTGATTAATGGGATTCAGCCGAACCTGCTGAAAGAGCGCTGGTAACCGAATTTCGATTAACGCTCAGTCTCTGACTGAGAAAACTGGAAGCATGCTAATGGCTACAATTCATGTAGACGGCAAAGAATACGAGGTTAACGGAGCGGACAACCTGCTGGAAGCTTGTCTGTCTCTGGGCCTTGATATTCCTTACTTTTGCTGGCATCCGGCGCTGGGAAGCGTCGGTGCTTGCCGCCAGTGTGCGGTGAAGCAATACCAAAACGCGGAAGACACGCGTGGTCGCCTGGTGATGTCCTGTATGACACCGGCTTCCGATGGCACCTTTATTTCCATTGACGACGAAGAAGCGAAACAGTTCCGTGAAAGCGTGGTCGAGTGGTTGATGACCAACCACCCGCACGATTGTCCGGTATGTGAAGAGGGCGGTAACTGCCATCTTCAGGATATGACCGTGATGACCGGACACAGCTTCCGTCGCTACCGTTTCACCAAACGTACCCACCGCAATCAGGATCTGGGGCCGTTCATCTCTCACGAAATGAACCGTTGCATCGCCTGCTACCGCTGCGTGCGTTACTACAAAGATTACGCTGACGGTACAGATCTGGGCGTTTACGGTGCACATGACAACGTCTACTTCGGTCGCCCGGAAGACGGCACCCTGGAAAGCGAATTCTCCGGTAACCTGGTCGAAATTTGCCCGACCGGCGTATTCACCGACAAAACGCACTCCGAGCGTTATAACCGTAAATGGGATATGCAGTTTGCGCCGAGCATCTGCCAGCAATGTTCCATCGGCTGTAACATCAGCCCCGGCGAGCGTTATGGCGAACTGCGTCGTATCGAAAACCGTTACAACGGTACGGTAAACCACTACTTCCTCTGCGACCGAGGTCGTTTCGGTTACGGCTACGTCAACCTGAAAGATCGTCCGCGTCAGCCAGTACAGCGTCGTGGCGATGATTTCATTACCCTCAACGCCGAACAGGCAATGCAGGGCGCGGCAGATATTCTGCGTCAGTCGAAGAAAGTCATCGGCATCGGTTCTCCGCGTGCCAGCGTGGAAAGCAACTTTGCGCTGCGTGAGCTGGTGGGCGAAGAAAACTTCTATACCGGTATCGCTCACGGTGAGCAGGAACGTCTGCAACTGGCGCTAAAAGTTCTGCGCGAAGGCGGCATTTATACTCCGACCTTACGCGAAATTGAATCTTACGATGCAGTACTGGTGCTGGGCGAAGACGTTACCCAGACCGGTGCGCGCGTCGCGCTGGCAGTGCGTCAGGCGGTGAAAGGTAAAGCACGCGAAATGGCGGCAGCACAGAAAGTGGCTGACTGGCAGATTGCGGCAATCCTCAACATTGGCCAACGTGCGAAGCATCCGCTGTTTGTGACTAACGTTGATGACACCCGTCTGGATGATATCGCGGCGTGGACTTACCGCGCACCGGTTGAAGATCAGGCGCGTTTAGGTTTTGCCATCGCTCATGCGCTGGATAACTCCGCGCCAGCGGTTGAGGGTATCGAGCCTGAACTGCAAAGCAAAATCGACGTCATCGTGCAGGCACTGGCAGGTGCGAAGAAACCGTTAATTATCTCCGGGACGAACGCTGGTAGCGCTGAAGTGATTCAGGCTGCGGCCAACGTGGCGAAAGCCCTGAAAGGTCGCGGCGCTGACGTCGGTATCACCATGATTGCCCGTTCCGTCAACAGCATGGGGCTGGGCATTATGGGCGGTGGATCGCTTGAAGAAGCGTTGACCGAACTGGAAACCGGACGCGCCGACGCGGTGGTGGTGCTGGAGAACGATCTGCATCGTCATGCTTCCGCTACCCGCGTGAATGCTGCGCTGGCGAAAGCGCCGCTGGTGATGGTGATTGACCATCAACGCACGGCGATCATGGAAAACGCCCATCTGGTGCTTTCCGCCGCCAGCTTTGCTGAAAGTGACGGTACGGTGATCAACAACGAAGGCCGTGCCCAACGTTTCTTCCAGGTTTACGATCCGGCCTATTACGACAGCAAAACTGTGATGCTGGAAAGCTGGCGCTGGCTGCACTCGCTGCACAGCACCCTGCTAAGCCGTGAAGTGGACTGGACGCAGCTCGACCATGTGATTGACGCTGTTGTGGCGAAAATTCCGGAACTGGCTGGAATCAAAGATGCTGCGCCGGATGCGACATTCCGTATTCGTGGTCAGAAACTGGCCCGTGAGCCGCACCGTTACAGCGGTCGTACCGCCATGCGCGCCAACATCAGCGTTCATGAGCCGCGTCAGTCGCAGGATATTGACACCATGTTCACCTTCTCGATGGAAGGTAACAACCAGCCGACCGCGCACCGTTCGCAAGTGCCGTTTGCCTGGGCGCCGGGCTGGAACTCCCCGCAGGCGTGGAACAAATTCCAGGACGAAGTGGGCGGCAAACTGCGCTTTGGCGATCCGGGCGTACGTCTGTTTGAAACCAGCGAAAACGGTCTGGATTACTTCACCAGCGTACCGGCACGCTTCCAGCCGCAGGAAGGGAAATGGCGTATCGCGCCGTACTACCACTTGTTTGGCAGCGATGAATTGTCACAGCGTGCTCCGGTCTTCCAGAGCCGTATGCCGCAACCGTACATCAAACTCAACCCAGCGGATGCCGCGAAGTTGGGAGTGAACGCGGGTACACGCGTCTCCTTTAGTTACGATGGCAACACGGTCACGCTGCCGGTTGAAATCGCCGAAGGACTGACGGCAGGGCAGGTGGGCTTGCCGATGGGCATGTCCGGTATTGCTCCGGTGCTGGCTGGCGCGCATCTTGAGGATCTCAAGGAGGCACAACAATGAGTTGGATATCACCGGAACTGATTGAGATCCTGCTGACCATCCTCAAAGCGGTGGTGATCCTGCTGGTGGTTGTCACCTGCGGGGCATTCATGAGCTTTGGCGAACGTCGCCTGCTGGGTCTGTTCCAGAACCGTTACGGACCTAACCGTGTTGGCTGGGGCGGTTCGCTCCAGCTGGTCGCGGACATGATCAAAATGTTCTTTAAAGAAGACTGGATCCCGAAATTCTCGGATCGCGTCATCTTTACCCTGGCACCGATGATTGCCTTTACCTCGCTGCTGCTGGCCTTTGCGATTGTGCCAGTCAGTCCGGGTTGGGTGGTTGCCGACCTGAACATCGGGATTTTGTTCTTCCTGATGATGGCAGGTCTGGCGGTTTACGCGGTGCTGTTTGCGGGCTGGTCAAGTAACAACAAATACTCGCTGCTGGGTGCGATGCGTGCTTCTGCGCAGACCCTGAGCTACGAAGTGTTCCTCGGGCTTTCCCTGATGGGCGTGGTGGCGCAGGCCGGTTCATTCAACATGACCGACATCGTTAACAGCCAGGCGCACGTGTGGAACGTCATCCCGCAATTCTTTGGTTTTATTACCTTTGCCATCGCGGGCGTGGCGGTGTGTCACCGTCACCCGTTTGACCAGCCGGAAGCCGAGCAGGAACTGGCGGATGGTTACCACATTGAATATTCCGGCATGAAGTTCGGTCTGTTCTTCGTGGGCGAATACATCGGGATTGTGACCATCTCCGCATTGATGGTGACGCTGTTCTTCGGTGGCTGGCAAGGCCCGTTCTTACCGCCATTCATCTGGTTCGCGCTGAAAACCGCGTTCTTTATGATGATGTTCATTTTGATTCGTGCGTCGTTACCGCGTCCGCGTTATGACCAGGTAATGTCCTTCGGCTGGAAAATCTGCCTGCCGCTGACGCTGATCAACTTGCTGGTAACGGCGGCTGTCATTCTCTGGCAGGCGCAATAAGGGGCACTAAGACCATGACCTTAAAAGAATTGTTAGTAGGTTTCGGCACCCAGGTTCGTAGTATCTGGATGATCGGCCTGCACGCGTTCGCCAAACGCGAAACGCGAATGTACCCGGAAGAGCCGGTCTATCTGCCGCCCCGTTATCGTGGTCGCATCGTTCTGACCCGCGACCCGGACGGCGAAGAGCGTTGCGTAGCCTGTAACCTCTGCGCGGTAGCCTGCCCGGTCGGCTGTATCTCGCTGCAAAAAGCAGAAACCAAAGACGGTCGCTGGTATCCGGAATTTTTCCGCATCAACTTCTCACGCTGCATTTTCTGTGGTCTGTGCGAAGAAGCCTGTCCGACGACGGCGATTCAGTTAACCCCGGATTTCGAAATGGGGGAATACAAGCGCCAGGATCTGGTTTATGAGAAAGAGGATCTGCTGATCTCCGGTCCGGGCAAATACCCGGAATATAACTTCTACCGGATGGCAGGTATGGCAATCGACGGCAAAGATAAGGGCGAAGCAGAGAACGAAGCCAAGCCTATCGACGTCAAGAGCCTGTTACCGTAAGGAGAGGGGCAATGGAGTTCGCTTTTTATATCTGTGGCCTGATAGCCATACTTGCGACCTTGCGAGTGATCACCCATACCAATCCGGTACACGCATTGCTGTACCTGATTATTTCGCTGCTGGCGATTTCCGGGGTGTTCTTCTCACTGGGCGCTTACTTCGCCGGTGCGCTGGAAATTATCGTCTACGCGGGTGCCATTATGGTGCTGTTCGTGTTCGTGGTAATGATGCTCAACCTGGGCGGTTCGGAAATCGAACAGGAACGCCAGTGGCTGAAACCGCAGGTGTGGATTGGTCCGGCAATTTTGTCAGCCATCATGCTGGTGGTGATTGTTTACGCCATTCTCGGTGTTAACGATCAGGGTATCGACGGTACGCCAATCAGTGCTAAAGCAGTGGGTATTACGCTGTTCGGGCCTTACGTACTGGCGGTGGAACTGGCTTCTATGCTGCTGCTGGCTGGTCTGGTTGTGGCCTTCCACGTCGGTCGTGAAGAGCGTGCGGGTGAAGTGCTGAGCAATCGTAAAGACGACAGCGCGAAAAGAAAAACGGAGGAGCACGCATGATCCCCTTACAACATGGACTGATCCTCGCGGCAATCTTATTCGTTCTTGGCTTAACCGGTCTGGTTATCCGTCGCAATCTGCTCTTTATGCTGATTGGTCTGGAAATCATGATTAACGCCTCTGCGCTGGCCTTTGTGGTCGCCGGAAGCTACTGGGGTCAGACCGACGGTCAGGTGATGTACATTCTCGCCATCAGCCTCGCGGCGGCGGAAGCGAGTATCGGCCTTGCGCTGCTGCTGCAACTTCACCGTCGTCGCCAGAACCTGAACATCGATTCAGTAAGTGAGATGCGCGGATGAACATGCTTGCCTTAACCATTATTTTGCCATTGATTGGCTTCGTCCTGCTGGCGTTCTCCCGTGGGCGCTGGTCTGAAAACGTCTCGGCGATCGTGGGCGTAGGCTCTGTGGGCCTGGCGGCGCTGGTAACCGCCTTTATCGGCGTTGACTTCTTCGCTAACGGCGAGCAGGCATACAGCCAGCCGCTGTGGACATGGATGTCGGTAGGCGACTTTAACATCGGTTTCAATCTGGTGCTGGACGGCCTGTCGCTGACCATGCTCTCGGTGGTCACCGGTGTCGGTTTCCTTATTCACATGTACGCCTCCTGGTATATGCGTGGTGAAGAGGGCTATTCTCGCTTCTTCGCCTACACCAACCTGTTCATCGCCAGCATGGTGGTTCTGGTTCTTGCCGACAACCTGCTGCTGATGTACCTCGGCTGGGAAGGCGTGGGCCTGTGCTCCTATCTGTTGATCGGTTTCTATTACACCGATCCGAAGAATGGCGCAGCGGCAATGAAAGCGTTTATCGTGACCCGTGTGGGTGACGTGTTCCTCGCTTTCGCGCTGTTCATTCTCTACAACGAACTGGGCACCCTGAACTTCCGTGAAATGGTGGAACTGGCACCCGCGCACTTTGCTGACGGCAATAACATGCTGATGTGGGCGACGCTGATGCTGCTGGGCGGTGCGGTTGGTAAATCTGCGCAGCTGCCGTTGCAGACATGGCTTGCCGACGCGATGGCGGGCCCGACGCCTGTCTCCGCGCTGATCCACGCTGCAACAATGGTAACCGCGGGTGTCTACCTGATCGCCCGTACCCACGGCCTGTTCCTGATGACACCAGAAGTTCTGCATCTGGTGGGTATTGTCGGGGCAGTTACGCTGCTGCTGGCCGGTTTTGCCGCGCTGGTACAGACCGACATCAAACGTGTTCTCGCTTACTCCACCATGAGCCAGATTGGCTACATGTTCCTTGCGCTTGGCGTACAGGCATGGGATGCGGCGATTTTCCACTTGATGACCCACGCGTTCTTTAAAGCGCTGCTGTTCCTGGCATCCGGTTCCGTCATTCTGGCCTGCCATCACGAACAGAACATCTTCAAGATGGGCGGTCTGCGTAAATCTATTCCGCTGGTTTATCTCTGCTTCCTGGTGGGTGGTGCAGCACTGTCGGCACTGCCGCTGGTTACTGCGGGCTTCTTCAGTAAGGATGAGATCCTCGCGGGTGCGATGGCGAATGGTCATATCAATCTGATGGTGGCAGGTCTGGTCGGTGCGTTTATGACCTCGCTCTACACCTTCCGTATGATTTTCATCGTCTTCCACGGGAAAGAACAAATTCACGCTCACGCCGTGAAAGGGATTACTCACAGCCTGCCGCTGATTGTGCTGCTGATCCTTTCCACCTTCGTTGGCGCACTGATTGTACCGCCGCTGCAGGGCGTGCTTCCGCAAACTACGGAACTGGCGCACGGCAGCATGTTGACCCTGGAAATTACCTCTGGCGTGGTCGCGGTGGTTGGTATTCTGCTGGCAGCCTGGCTGTGGCTGGGTAAACGTACTCTGGTGACCTCCATCGCCAACAGTGCGCCGGGCCGTCTGCTGGGTACCTGGTGGTACAACGCCTGGGGCTTTGACTGGCTGTACGACAAAGTGTTCGTCAAGCCGTTCCTGGGTATTGCCTGGTTGCTGAAACGCGATCCGCTGAACTCAATGATGAACATCCCGGCTGTCCTTTCCCGCTTTGCAGGTAAAGGTCTGCTGTTAAGCGAGAACGGTTATCTGCGCTGGTATGTGGCATCCATGAGCATCGGTGCGGTCGTGGTGCTGGCACTGTTGATGGTACTGCGTTGAGTTAAGGATTGTGGGCTTGCCCCTGGGCATATAAGAACGTAGGTCGGATAAGCCGCCTTCGCGGCGCATCCGACACTACAACCACAATCCGAAGAGAATTTTCTGTCGTGAGAATTCGTTGAAAATCCGGTCCTGACGGGACTTTTACAAGGAATAAAGATCGCCATGTTACTACCCTGGCTAATATTAATTCCCTTTATCGGCGGCTTCCTGTGCTGGCAGACCGAACGCTTTGGCGTCAAGGTGCCGCGCTGGATCGCGCTGATCACCATGGGATTGACGCTGGCGCTGTCGCTGCAACTGTGGTTGCAGGGCGGTTATTCACTGACGCAATCCGCCGGAATTCCGCAGTGGCAGTCTGAATTCGACATGCCGTGGATCCCGCGTTTTGGTATCTCTATCCATCTCGCCATTGACGGGCTATCGCTGCTGATGGTCGTGCTGACCGGTCTGCTCGGTGTGCTGGCGGTACTCTGTTCGTGGAAAGAGATCGAAAAATATCAGGGCTTCTTCCACCTCAACCTGATGTGGATCCTGGGCGGCGTTATCGGCGTGTTCCTTGCCATCGACATGTTCCTGTTCTTCTTCTTCTGGGAAATGATGCTGGTGCCGATGTACTTCCTGATCGCACTGTGGGGGCATAAAGCCTCTGACGGTAAAACGCGTATCACGGCGGCAACCAAGTTCTTCATTTACACCCAGGCGAGTGGTCTGGTGATGCTAATCGCCATCCTGGCGCTGGTTTTTGTTCACTACAATGCGACTGGCGTCTGGACCTTCAACTATGAAGAGCTGCTGAATACGCCGATGTCTAACGGCGTGGAATACCTGCTGATGCTGGGCTTCTTCATCGCCTTCGCAGTGAAAATGCCGGTGGTTCCGCTGCATGGCTGGCTGCCGGATGCGCACTCTCAGGCACCGACTGCCGGTTCCGTTGACCTCGCGGGGATCTTGCTGAAAACTGCCGCTTACGGTTTGCTGCGTTTCTCCCTGCCGCTGTTCCCGAACGCGTCGGCAGAGTTTGCACCAATCGCTATGTGGCTGGGTGTTATCGGCATCTTCTACGGTGCGTGGATGGCCTTCGCCCAGACCGATATCAAACGTCTGATCGCCTACACCTCGGTTTCCCACATGGGCTTTGTGCTGATTGCTATCTACACCGGCAGCCAGTTGGCCTACCAGGGCGCGGTAATCCAGATGATTGCGCACGGCTTGTCGGCAGCGGGTCTGTTTATTCTCTGCGGTCAGCTTTATGAACGTATCCATACCCGCGACATGCGCATGATGGGCGGTCTGTGGAGCAAGATGAAATGGCTGCCAGCACTGTCACTGTTCTTTGCGGTGGCAACGCTTGGGATGCCGGGCACCGGTAACTTCGTCGGCGAATTTATGATTCTGTTCGGCAGCTTCCAGGTTGTCCCGGTGATTACCGTTATCTCTACCTTTGGGCTAGTCTTTGCATCTGTTTATTCGCTGGCGATGTTGCATCGCGCTTACTTCGGTAAAGCGAAAAGCCAGATTGCCAGCCAGGAACTGCCAGGGATGTCGCTGCGTGAGCTGTTTATGATCCTGTTGCTGGTGGTGCTGCTGGTACTGCTGGGCTTCTATCCGCAGCCGATTCTGGATACCTCGCACTCCGCGATTGGCAATATCCAGCAGTGGTTTGTTAATTCCGTTACTACTACAAGGCCGTAAATCGCCATGACAATAACTCCACAAAACCTGATCGCACTGCTACCGTTGCTGATCGTCGGCTTGACGGTGGTGGTTGTGATGCTCTCCATTGCGTGGCGACGCAATCATTTCCTCAACGCTACGCTCTCGGTTATTGGGCTTAACGCGGCGCTGGTTTCGCTCTGGTTTGTCGGCCAGGCGGGCGCTATGGACGTTACGCCGCTGATACGCGTTGATGGTTTCGCCATGCTTTACACTGGGCTTGTATTGTTGGCGAGCCTCGCCACCTGTACTTTCGCCTACCCGTGGCTTGAAGGCTATAACGACAACAAGGACGAGTTCTACCTGTTGGTGTTAATTGCCGCTCTGGGCGGGATCCTGCTGGCGAATGCCAATCACCTGGCGTCTCTGTTCCTCGGTATTGAACTGATCTCTCTGCCGCTGTTTGGCCTGGTCGGTTACGCTTTCCGCCAGAAACGTTCGCTGGAAGCCAGTATCAAATACACCATCCTTTCTGCTGCAGCGTCTTCTTTCCTGCTGTTTGGTATGGCACTGGTGTACGCGCAGTCTGGCGACCTGTCGTTCGTTGCACTGGGTAAAAACCTTGGCGACGGCATGCTCAACGAGCCGCTGTTGCTGGCAGGTTTTGGCCTGATGATTGTCGGCCTCGGCTTCAAGCTCTCTCTGGTGCCGTTCCACCTGTGGACACCAGACGTATACCAGGGCGCGCCTGCGCCGGTTTCTACCTTCCTGGCGACGGCGAGCAAAATCGCTATCTTCGGCGTGGTGATGCGTCTGTTCCTTTACGCACCAGTGGGTGACAGCGAAGCGATTCGCGTGGTGCTGGCGATTATCGCCTTTGCCTCTATCATCTTCGGTAACCTGATGGCACTGAGCCAGACCAACATCAAACGTCTGCTCGGTTACTCGTCTATCTCTCACCTCGGCTATCTGCTGGTGGCGCTGATTGCGCTGCAAACCGGCGAGATGTCGATGGAAGCGGTAGGGGTTTACCTGGCGGGTTATTTGTTCAGCAGCCTCGGCGCATTTGGCGTAGTCAGCCTGATGTCCAGCCCGTACCGTGGCCCGGATGCTGATTCCCTGTTCTCTTACCGCGGTCTGTTCTGGCATCGTCCGATCCTCGCGGCAGTGATGACGGTGATGATGCTGTCACTGGCGGGTATCCCAATGACGCTGGGCTTTATCGGTAAGTTCTATGTGCTGGCGGTCGGTGTCCAGGCACACTTGTGGTGGCTGGTGGGTGCGGTGGTTGTCGGTTCGGCAATCGGCCTCTACTACTACCTGCGCGTAGCGGTGAGCTTATACCTGCACGCCCCGGAACAACCGGGTCGCGATGCACCATCAAACTGGCAGTACAGCGCGGGCGGTATCGTGGTGCTGATCTCTGCACTGTTGGTACTGGTGCTGGGTGTATGGCCACAACCGCTGATTAGCATTGTGCGGTTAGCCATGCCGCTGATGTAAGCTGTCAGTTCGTAAGTCAGAAAGCCGCCGACATGTTCGGCGGTTTTTTTTGGTGCCCTGACCCCATCACCCAACAATAACCGTCAGCGCATGATTCCCCTGTCGCAGCATACGTCGATACGCACTAATCAGCTTTTCCATATCCAGCATGATCGAAGCAAAGAGTTGCCCCTCTAACTCTTCTGAAAAAGTCACACCAGGGTAAATCTCCATTTCATTGAGTCGTTTAATGGAAAACTGTTTACGCAGCTCACTTCGATCCAGTGATTCCAGGCGATCGATTGTCGCGGCTAACTCCTGATTCCAGGTCAATCCCAGGAATCCATCTATGCCATCTTCGAGGCTGTGTTCACCAAGCACGGCACGACTCAGCGGATCATTCTTCGCGGGATCAAAAGCAGAGGTGCCTGTCAGCCCAAAGTGTAAAAAATCCCAGCGTTTATCAATATCCAGTCGGCGTAATCCTGAAAGCGTGTCATGTATATTATCCATCAAAGGTTTTTGAGTAGACTCAAGAAGTTGGTTAATCTTTTCTGAGTCAATTTCTGCAAAATAGCCAATCATTCCCATTTTATTTTCCTCCGTTGAATTTCATGTTTCGCATCTTAAAACAGACGAGGGAAAATAAAATGTACATGTCGCTTTTTCTGGACCCGCCTCGAGAAATTTTTATTATTTACTGTTGTATAACAAAATTATAACCCCATCCACTACCTGAGCCATTTTCTGATAATTCAATCTGTCTGCGGTATCACCGGGCAAGTGGTATTGTTTATTACGATAAAAAGCGGTGTCGGTAATCATTACGGCGGGAATATCGTGTTGCCAATAATTAAGGTGATCAGAGAAATCAATACCGGGAATAAACCCTGGGGCATTCATAGAATAAACAGATAAATCCTGAGATGACAACAATGCCGCTTTTAGCTGACGAACGGCGTTGATATCCTGCATTCTGCCGACCACGGCAATAAAGTCTCCCCGATCGGGATAAAGCCAGGACATTGCCGGGTAAGGATAATCCTGGCTTCCAGGCGCAGAGTCGTAATAGCCAATCATCTCCAGAGAAATCATTAACTGTACTGGGCGATTAAGCGAAGCTGCATGTACCGCGCTCCCCATTTCATTGCTACGAAAGAAGGGCGGTTCTTCCGACGCATAGGCGACCAGCTGCACGCCTGTTTTCGGCGCTTGCTGCTGTAACAAACGTGCCAGTTCAAGTAATCCTGCTACGCCGCTGGCGTTATCATCCGCGCCAGGCGTATAGGTTAATTGATCGTTTTCAAAACTGCTGGCAGAGTCATAGTGCGCACCAATAATAATCAGCGGTCCATTGGCAAGACCATAATCAGCTACAATATTTTTGTAGGGGCCATCCGTAATGGGGACGTCCTGCGCGGTAACTCTGGCACCGCTACTGATAAAGACCTCTTTTATATACTCTGCGGACCTTTTCAGATTATCAATATTGTCGGCACTACGTGGATGCACAGTTTGTGTAAGATAACGAACTGTTTTTTCTAATTGCTCAGGACTTGCGTGTCGGGGCGTTGGCGGTAATGCATTGACCCAGGGTTGATAAAAAATAATAAAAGGAAGTGATAGTAGTAATGATATAAAACAAAGAGGTGTTATTTTTTTCATATGTAAATTATCAATAAAGGGCGTTATTTCATTATTATTTTAATGAGTTATGAGCGTTTATTTTATTACGGTTGGTAGTAATATACAAAAAGTATTTTTTTCAGTGGGTTCGCTATTTTAAAAAGGAATTCATATGAGAAATAAAAAATAATTATGTTATTTATTGGTAGATTGAATTGACAGGGGGCAGAAATCTGAGGGTAAGAAAAGTCAGCAACTACAATCCACTACATCAACAGACCAGCAATCGCGTGCCGCGATACGCTGGAAATACCCGTAGATTGAACTGGCGGATGGTGTGACTGACATCGGTCAGTGATGACTTTTTAGCAAACTATGTTCGATCAGTCAGCATATTTGCTGACTGGTCGAATTGACTAACAATGATGTTAACTTACTCTTTTTCCTGATGATCTATTTTTGGGTTGTGAGTGTTTTATTCTAAGTCTTTATAATAATGATTGATATTTGCATCGCCATATTTATCTAAATAACAATTTCTGTTTGTCAGTCGATGTTGAAAATCAATTTCGTACTGCTCTTCTGCTGAATATTTTTTAAATCTGTCAGCATAGTTTTTTAATAACGTATAGGGAGCGCTGTCAGAATTGCTTTCCCTTTGTTCAATCACTTCTTTGGCTGCCATGCACACAAATGCACCGCAACTTTGGCTTAAGTATTGCTGAAGATCGGCATGTAAAAATGTTATCTCTTGTTCAGTTAAATGATCTGTTATATTCTTATTATTCGGCATTTCCCCCATGAATTTAGAATTGAAACTATTAATGACACGCTTAAGTGAATTTTCTTTATCATGGCCTAGTGCACGTAATGAGTTGAATATGACGCATTTTAATTGTTGTGTGTTATTTTTTTCATTAACTATTTTTTGTAGCGAAACTAATATCCAGTGTCCGCCAGTATTTATGGGGAATAACTGGACTTCTTTCGGCCATGATGGATCGCTCTTAATATTATCATTGAGAGCGATTTCCAGGTAAGTGCTGTTGGAATCGGGGAGGTAGAGACCAGTAGGATAATTGACTTGAGTATTTTTTGCATTAGCGGCGATCTTCTGAAGATAGCAATCTATTTCATCCGTGGTTAATTGACGATTTTTATCCCAGAAGTTTGTACCATCGCTCAGTTCATTATTCTTATCATTTAAAAGTACCTTTGAAAGCGACTGTTTTTCTGATATGAGAGGAATGTCCTCACCGATAATTGTCATTAATTTCGAAGGGGAGAATAGTTTTTTGAACAGGAGATTATCTGAATTATGTGATTTGAGGGGGTGTTTGGTTGCGGTATGTGCCAAATTATATAATTTTAAACAGGCATTTTTTATAAGCTTGATAATCGATAGGGTATCATTTGTTGGGTTTCTAACAATATGGTAAAGAATATCTTCAGCTTTTTTTCCAAATTCATCATAACCTAACGCAATGTTATGCAGTAACTCAATACTTTCTTCATCTCCGGATAACGCTGTTTTTTTTAAAGACTGCAGTAATTCCTCGGTCACAGTAAATTTTTCTGCAAATGTCTGACAGAGTTGGGTTTGAGATAATTGACAATAATTGCTGACAACTGTAACCATCATAGGCTCCTTTTAGTTGCAAAGATTGTGCTGAATGAAGATAAAAAGAGGCAACTTATTGCTCTGAATATAGTGCGTGCGGAGATGAATAAATATCAAAAATCGCTCAATATGCCCGTGTGGGTGGATATATGTGGCGCGGGTTGCGATAACAGGGCAAGTTTCGCCCTGTTTTAGTAGGAAGCAGAGTTAAACGTTAAACACGGTGAAATCATGCGCCAGTTCAGTCGCCGGGAAAATTGACCTGCATTCACGTAACAGGTGCTGACAACCTTTGTCATCATAGCGCGAGCTGACGTGGGTAATGATTAGCTTACCGACTCCAGCCTCACGGGCCAGTGTCGCAGCCTGGCGTGTAGAGCTATGACCGCGACTATTGGCTTTGGCTTCCATGGTTATATCCAGCGTCGCTTCGTGCACCATGACATCGACACCTTTAGCCAGGTCAAGTGCGGCATCGCAGGGGCCGGTATCGCCGAAAATAGCGAGCGCTTTACCTGGCACTGGAGCAGCTAAGTAATCTGCGCCGTTAATCTGCCTTCCATCTTCCAGCGTGATTGTTTTGCCCGCTTTTAATTCCTGAAACAGTGGGCCAGGCGGCACGCCAGCAGCTTTTAATGCCTGGGCATTTAATGCACCCGGTTTATCATGTTCTTCAATACGATAGCCATAACATTCCAGTGGGTGTTCCAGCGGATAAGCGGTTACTTTGCGCAGGCCATCATCGAAAATTTCGCCAGCGCCAATTTCGACAATTTCCAGCGGATAATCGGTCCATGAGCCGCTAATCCGCAGCGCAGTCTCCACAAATTCACGGAGACCTTGCGGACCATAAATCGTTAAGGGTTGGACAATACCAGACATAGAACGACTGCACAGCAAGCCGGGTAAACCAAAGAGATGATCGCCATGAAGGTGACTGATAAAAATCTTGTCCAGTTTTCCAGGGTTAAAGGCGGTATGCAGTAGCTGATGCTGGGTGCCTTCACCGCAGTCAAACAACCAAAGACCGCTCCGGGTCGGATGTTGCAGGTTAAGCAATATTGCCGTGACATTGCGCGTACGGGTTGGCACACCGGCTGAAGTACCTAAAAAAATTAATTCCATGAGTTCATCACGTTTCAAAAAATATTCCGGCTAGTATAAGGCATACATCTAAAAGGAGAGCATTATGATTGAATGGCAAGATCTGCATCACTCTGAATTATCGGTTTCCCAGCTTTATGCCTTATTACAACTGCGTTGCGCGGTGTTTGTTGTCGAGCAGAATTGCCCTTATCAGGATATCGATGGTGATGATTTGACGGGGGATAATCGCCATATTCTCGGTTGGAAAAATGATGAACTGGTGGCGTATGCGAGGATTCTGAAAAGTGATGATGATCTTGAGCCGGTCGTTATAGGACGGGTGATTGTCAGTGAAGCGTTGCGTGGCGAAAAAGTGGGGCAGCAGCTGATGAGTAAAACACTCGAAACATGTACGCGTCACTGGCCTGATAAACCTGTTTACCTCGGGGCGCAGGCGCATCTGCAAAACTTCTACCAAAGTTTTGGCTTTATCCCTGTGACGGAGGTCTATGAAGAAGATGGTATCCCACACATTGGGATGGCACGCGAGGTAATTCAGGCGTAATCAATAACCATTGTCTATAGTTAGTGACAGGTTTTACGCAAATGGAGAACGAGAATGTCTAATCAGTTTGGTGATACACGTATCGATGACGACCTGACGCTGCTTAGTGAAACACTGGAAGAGGTGCTCCGCTCCTCTGGCGATCCCGCCGATCAGAAATATGTTGAGCTGAAAGCGCGTGCAGAAAAAGCGCTGGATGATGTGAAAAAACGGGTTAGCCAGGCTTCAGACAGTTATTACTATCGGGCGAAGCAGGCTGTTTATCGTGCTGATGACTACGTCCACGAAAAACCCTGGCAAGGAATTGGGGTGGGCGCGGCCGTTGGGCTGGTATTAGGACTGTTGCTGGCACGCCGTTAAAACCTCCCTACACCGGGGTACTGCATTTTTTTTGTAGTACCCCGTATAATGTGAGGCTTTTAACAGGGAGAGGTCCGCGTGCAATCACTCACTACGGCGCTGGAAAATCTACTGCGCCTTTTGTCGCAAGAGATTCCAGCGACACCCGGCATTCGGGTTATTGATACTCCTTTCCCTCTCAAAGATGCTTTTGATGCCTTGAGCTGGCTGGCCAGTCAGCAAACGTATCCGCAATTCTACTGGCAACATCGTAATGGTGATGAAGAAGCCGCCGTCCTTGGCGCGATTACCCATTTTACCTCGTTGGACCAGGCGCAACGTTTTCTTCACCAGCACCCGGAACATGCCGACTTACGCATCTGGGGGCTGAATGCGTTTGACCCGTCGCAGGGCAATTTACTTTTACCCCGCCTGGAATGGCGACGCTGTGGCGGTAAAGCCACGCTGCGGCTGACGCTATTCAGCGAAAGCTCCCTTCAGCACGATGCGATAAAGGCAAAAGAATTTATCGCCACACTGGTGAGTATCAAGTCCCTGCCAGGGTTACATTTAACCACCACGCGAGAACAACACTGGCCGGACAAAACGGGCTGGACGCGATTAATCGAACTGGCAACGCAAACTATCGCCGAAGGTGAACTCGACAAAGTCGTTCTTGCACGGGCGACTGACCTGCATTTCGCAAGTCCGGTCAATGCGGCAGCAATGATGGCTGCCAGTCGTCGGCTCAATCTGAACTGCTACCATTTTTACATGGCCTTTGATAGCGACAATGCTTTTCTTGGCTCTTCACCGGAACGGCTATGGCGGCGGCGTGACAAAGCGCTGCGTACTGAAGCGCTGGCGGGAACGGTAGCAAATCATCCTGATGATAAGCAGGCGCAGCAGTTAGGTGAGTGGCTGATGGCGGATGATAAAAACCAGCGCGAGAACATGCTGGTGGTGGAAGATATCTGCCAACGATTGCAGGCCGATACCCAGACGCTGGATGTTTTACCACCGCAGGTACTGCGTCTGCGTAAAGTGCAGCATCTGCGCCGCTGTATCTGGACTTCACTCAACAAAGCGGATGATGTGATCTGTTTAAATCAGTTGCAGCCAACGGCCGCGGTTGCGGGCTTACCGCGTGACCTGGCGCGGCAGTTTATCGCCCGTCACGAACCGTTCACCCGTGAATGGTATGCCGGTTCCGCGGGCTATCTTTCGTTACAACAAAGCGAATTCTGCGTTTCCCTGCGCTCAGCAAAAATTAGCGGCAATGTCGTGCGATTATATGCTGGCGCGGGCATTGTCCGTGGTTCTGACCCCGAGCAAGAGTGGCAGGAAATCGACAACAAAGCGGCAGGGCTGCGTACTTTATTACAAATGGAAGAGTAATGAGTCGCATCATTACCGATTCATATCAATAATCTATTTTTGTAGCTCCTTATACTTAGCCGCAATATTGATACCGGACAAACTCATGTCAGTAAGCGCATTTAACCGACGCTGGGCGGCGGTCATTCTGGAAGCATTAACGCGTCACGGCGTCAGACACATCTGTATCGCCCCTGGCTCGCGTTCTACACCGTTAACGTTAGCGGCGGCGGAGAATTCCGCATTTATTCACCACACCCATTTTGATGAGCGTGGACTGGGGCATCTGGCGCTGGGGCTGGCGAAAGTCAGCAAGCAGCCGGTGGCGGTGATTGTGACCTCCGGCACGGCGGTAGCAAATCTCTATCCGGCACTAATAGAAGCTGGGTTAACCGGAGAAAAACTGATCCTGTTAACCGCCGATCGCCCGCCGGAGCTCATTGACTGCGGCGCGAATCAGGCGATTCGTCAGCCGGGAATGTTCGCTTCTCATCCTACGCATAGCATTTCACTGCCGCGCCCGACACAGGATATTTCTGCCCGTTGGCTGGTCTCTACTATCGACCACGCCCTTGGTACGCTTCATGCTGGAGGAGTCCATATCAACTGCCCGTTTGCTGAACCGCTATATGGCGAGATGGACGACACCGGGCTTAGTTGGCAACAGCGTCTTGGCGACTGGTGGCAGGACGATAAACCGTGGCTGCGTGAAGCGCCTCGTCTGGAAAGTGAAAAACAGCGTGACTGGTTCTTCTGGCGACAAAAGCGCGGCGTGGTAGTTGCTGGTCGCATGAGTGCGGAAGAGGGCAAAAAAGTTGCTCTGTGGGCGCAAACTCTTGGCTGGCCGCTGATTGGCGACGTCCTGTCGCAAACCGGACAGCCGCTGCCGTGTGCCGATCTCTGGTTAGGCAATGCCAAAGCGACCAGCGAACTGCAACAGGCGCAGATTGTGGTGCAACTGGGCAGCAGCCTGACGGGCAAACGGCTCCTGCAATGGCAGGCAAGCTGTGAACCAGAAGAGTACTGGATTGTTGATGACATTGAAGGTCGACTTGATCCGGCACACCATCGCGGACGCCGCTTAATTGCCAATATTGCCGACTGGCTGGAGCTGCATCCGGCAGAAAAACGCCAGCCCTGGTGCGTTGAAATTCCGCGCCTGGCGGAACAGGCAATGCAGGCGGTTATTGCCCGTCGGGATGCGTTTGGCGAAGCGCAACTGGCGCATCGCATCAGCGACTATTTGCCGGAACAGGGGCAACTGTTTGTTGGCAACAGCCTGGTGGTACGTCTGATCGATGCGCTCTCGCAACTTCCGGCGGGTTACCCGGTGTATAGCAACCGTGGGGCCAGCGGTATTGACGGGCTGCTATCTACTGCCGCAGGCGTTCAGCGGGCCAGTGGCAAACCGACGCTGGCGATTGTGGGCGATCTCTCGGCACTTTACGATCTCAACGCGCTGGCGCTATTGCGCCAGGTTTCCGCGCCGCTGGTATTAATTGTGGTGAACAACAACGGCGGGCAAATTTTCTCGCTGCTGCCAACGCCGAAAAGTGAGCGTGAGCGTTTCTATCTGATGCCGCAAAACGTCCATTTTGAGCACGCCGCCGCGATGTTCGAGCTGAAATATCATCGTCCGCAAAACTGGCAGGAACTTGAAACGGCACTTGCCGACGCCTGGCGCACGCCGACCACCACGGTAATTGAAATGGTGGTTAACGACACCGACGGTGCGCAAACCCTCCAGCAACTGCTGGCGCAGGTAAGCCATTTATGATCCTGCACGCGCAGGCAAAACACGGCAAACCAGGTTTACCCTGGCTGGTGTTTTTGCACGGTTTTTCCGGCGATTGCCATGAATGGCAAGAAGTGGGCGAGGCGTTTGCCGACTACTCGCGGTTGTATGTTGATCTCCCAGGTCACGGTGGTTCGGCAGCAATTAGCGTCGATGGATTTGATGATGTCACTGGCTTACTGCGTAAAACTCTGATTAGTTACAACATCCTTAACTTCTGGCTGGTGGGGTACTCGCTTGGCGGACGGGTGGCGATGATGGCGGCTTGTCAGGGGATGCCGGGGCTGAGTGGGGTTGTGGTCGAAGGCGGGCATCCGGGATTGCAAAGTGCTGAACAACGCACGGAACGTCTGCTTTCCGATCGCCAATGGGCGCAGCGTTTTCGCACAGAACCATTAACGGCGGTATTTGCCGACTGGTATCAACAGCCTGTCTTTGCCTCGCTCAATGACGATCAACGCCGGGAGCTGGTGGCGCTGCGTAGCCACAATAACGGTGTAACGCTTGCTACTATGCTGGAGGCCACTTCTCTCGCCGTCCAGCCTGATTTACGTGCTAACCTTAGCGCCCGCACATTTGCGTTTTATTATTTATGTGGTGAACGTGACAGCAAATTCCGCGCTCTGGCGGCGGAACTGGCTGCCGACTGCCATGTCATTCCTCGCGCCGGACATAACGCGCACCGGGAAAATCCCGCTGGCGTAATCGCAAGTCTGGCGCAGATCTTGCGTTTCTGACTAAAGGACACAATATGATTTATCCTGATGAAGCAATGCTTTACGCACCGGTTGAATGGCACGACTGCTCCGAAGGTTTCGAGGACATTCGTTATGAAAAATCCACCGACGGTATCGCAAAAATCACCATTAATCGTCCGCAGGTGCGCAATGCCTTTCGTCCTCTGACGGTAAAAGAGATGATCCAGGCACTGGCAGATGCGCGTTATGACGACAACATCGGCGTAATTATTCTGACTGGTGCAGGCGATAAAGCGTTCTGCTCTGGTGGCGACCAGAAAGTGCGTGGCGATTACGGCGGCTATAAAGATGATTCCGGCGTACATCATCTGAATGTGCTGGACTTCCAGCGTCAGATCCGTACCTGTCCGAAACCGGTTGTCGCGATGGTAGCGGGTTACTCCATCGGCGGCGGTCACGTTCTGCACATGATGTGCGACCTGACCATCGCGGCGGAAAACGCCATCTTCGGTCAGACTGGCCCGAAAGTCGGTTCCTTCGATGGCGGCTGGGGCGCTTCCTATATGGCGCGCATTGTTGGGCAGAAAAAAGCGCGTGAAATCTGGTTCCTGTGCCGTCAGTACGACGCGAAACAAGCGCTGGATATGGGCCTTGTGAACACCGTGGTGCCGCTGGCAGATCTGGAAAAAGAAACCGTGCGTTGGTGCCGCGAAATGCTGCAAAACAGCCCGATGGCGCTGCGTTGCCTGAAAGCTGCGCTGAACGCTGACTGTGACGGTCAGGCGGGTCTGCAGGAGCTGGCGGGCAATGCCACCATGCTGTTCTACATGACAGAAGAAGGTCAGGAAGGTCGCAACGCCTTCAACCAGAAACGTCAGCCTGACTTCAGCAAATTTAAACGGAATCCGTAATGCGTAGCGCGCAGGTATACCGCTGGCAGATCCCCATGGACGCGGGGGTGGTTCTGCGCGACAGGCGGTTAAAAACCCGCGACGGGCTATACGTTTGCCTGCGCGAGGGTGAGCGCGAAGGGTGGGGGGAGATCTCCCCACTGCCGGGCTTCAGTCAGGAAACCTGGGAAGAGGCGCGAAGTGTGCTGCTTGCCTGGGTAAATAACTGGCTGGCAGGCGATTGCGAATTACCGCAAATGCCTTCCGTCGCCTTTGGCGTAAGCTGTGCATTGGCGGAGCTGGCAGACACGCTCCCGCAGGCGGCCAATTATCGTGCGGCACCACTGTGTAATGGCGATCCGGACGATCTGATCCTGAAACTTGCCGATATGCCTGGCGAGAAAGTGGCGAAGGTCAAGGTGGGATTGTACGAAGCGGTGCGCGACGGCATGGTGGTGAATCTGTTGCTGGAGGCCATTCCGGATCTGCATTTGCGTCTTGACGCGAATCGCGCCTGGACACCGCTGAAAGGCCAGCAGTTTGCCAAATACGTTAACCCGGATTATCGCCACCGCATCGCGTTTCTCGAAGAGCCGTGCAAAACCCGCGAGGATTCCCGCGCCTTTGCCCGTGAAACCGGCATTGCCATTGCCTGGGATGAAAGCTTGCGCGAGCCGGATTTTGCCTTTGTCGCTGAACAGGGCGTGCGCGCGGTAGTTATCAAACCCACGCTCACGGGCAGCCTGGAGAAAGTACGTGAGCAGGTGCAGGCGGCGCACGCGTTGGGGCTGACGGCGGTGATCAGTTCTTCTATTGAGTCGAGCTTAGGCTTAACGCAACTGGCGCGGATTGCCGCCTGGTTAACGCCAGACACCATTCCGGGGCTGGACACGCTGGATCTGATGCAGGCGCAGCAGGTTCGTCGCTGGCCGGGTAGCCCGCTACCGTTAGTGGAAGTTGATGCACTGGAGCGGCTGTTATGATCTTCTCTGACTGGCCGTGGCGTCACTGGCGGCAAGTGCGGGGAGAAGCCATCGCCTTACGTCTTAATGACGAGCAACTTAACTGGCGCGAGCTTTGTGCTCGCGTCGATGAATTAGCCTCCGGCTTTGCGGCGCAGGGCGTTGTTGAGGGCAGCGGCGTGATGTTGCGGGCGTGGAATACGCCGCAAACGCTGCTCGCCTGGCTGGCGTTACTGCAATGCGGGGCGCGGGTGTTGCCCGTGAACCCTCAGCTGCCGCAACCGTTGCTTGAAGAATTGCTGCCCAATCTGACGCTGCAATTTGCGCTGATGCCGGATGGGGAAAACACGTTTCCGGCGTTAACGTCGCTGCACATTCAGCTGGTTGAAGGCGCACATGCCGCTGCGTGGCAGCCGACGCGTCTGTGCTCAATGACGTTGACCTCCGGCTCTACCGGTTTGCCGAAAGCCGCTGTTCATACTTATCAGGCCCATCTTGCCAGTGCGCAAGGTGTGTTATCGCTGATACCGTTTGGCGAGCACGATGACTGGTTGCTCTCTTTACCGCTGTTTCACGTCTCCGGTCAGGGAATTATGTGGCGCTGGTTATACGCTGGTGCGCGGATGACGGTACGTGATAAACAGCCATTGGAGCAAATGCTGGCAGGCTGTACTCACGCTTCACTGGTGCCAACACAACTCTGGCGTTTGCTGGTTAACCGCAGTTCCGTTTCCCTGAAAGCGGTGTTACTTGGCGGTGCGGCAATTCCGGTCGAGTTGACGGAACAGGCGCGCGAGCAGGGGATTCGTTGCTTTTGCGGCTATGGTCTGACCGAGTTTGCCTCCACTGTGTGTGCGAAAGAAGCCGACGGTCTGGCAGACGTCGGTTCGCCGCTACCGGGTCGGGAAGTGAAAATCGTAAACGACGAAGTGTGGCTGCGGGCTGCCAGCATGGCAGAAGGTTACTGGCGTAACGGGCAACTGGTTCCACTGGTTAATGACGAAGGCTGGTACGCCACGCGCGATCGCGGTGAGATGCATAATGGCAAGCTGACAATTGTCGGACGTTTAGACAATCTGTTCTTCAGTGGTGGCGAAGGCATTCAGCCGGAAGAGGTGGAGCGTGTTATTGCTGCACATCCTGCGGTTTTGCAGGTGTTTATCGTCCCCGTCGCGGACAAGGAGTTTGGTCATCGACCGGTAGCGGTGGTGGAGTATGACCAGCAAACCGTTGATCTTGGCGAATGGGTGAAAGATAAGCTGGCCCGTTTTCAGCAACCGGTGCGTTGGCTGACGCTTCCACCTGAACTGAAAAACGGTGGTATTAAGATTTCACGTCAGGCGCTAAAAGAGTGGGTGCAACGCCAGCAATAATTAACCATCCGTTGCACTTCTCATTTCTGCCATTCCATTGCCGTTGATAAAGAGTTTATCTGTTAATCTGTAAATTGATGTGAAAACTCTTAGCAAACAGGATAATGCAATGGAATGGCTGGTCAAAAAATCGTGCTGCGATAAACAAGATAACAGACATGTACTTATGCTCTGCGATGCTGGCGGCGCGATAAAAATGATCGCCGAAGTGAAGAGTGACTACGCCGTGAAAGTGGGCGATTTACTCTCCCCTTTGCAGAATGCGCTTTACTGCATTAATCGTGAAAAGCTACATACGGTGAAAGTCCTCTCGGCATGCAGCTACAGCCCCGATGAGTGGGAACGGCAGTGTCAATCGGCTGAGAAAACTCAGTAACGTTGTTTTGTCGTGGGCAGGAAAATCAGCATCAACCCACTCATAATACAGGCTACTCCCAGTAGTGCCTTCAGAGAAAAAGTTCCTTCCCAGCCGGGAAGTATCATTGATGCAATCCATACCAGCACATAGCTCATACTGAGCAAGGCATAGGCTTTGCTTAACGCAAGTTTATGTAGCGTTTTATACCAACAAAAAACGGAAAGCAGATAACCCAGCAGCCCGAGTAACAGTATCCGGGCATCCAGGCCAAAAGCTAACAGCGCCGCGATAAAATCCCATAAGTGCGTCATCGGCGGTAGATGACTCGCCGCATAACCCAGGCTTAATTGCGCAGCTGAGGCAATAATGACGCTGAATAATCCCCACATCAGGCCCATTACACCGTACTCCCGAGGATCACAATGCCGCCAATAATGAACGCCACCCCACACCAGTGACGCAGTGATACCGGCTCGTGCCACAGTTTTACTGCAGCCAGCGTCACCCAGACAAAATTCAGACTTAACATCGGGTAGGCAATGCCTACCGGTACGTTCTGCAAGACCAGCAGCCAGAGCACCATGGCAAGGCCAAGACAAGCCAGCGCCAGTCCCAGCCACAGCACGATATGTCTGCGCCGTTTGTTTATCGCCACAAAGCAGGTTGCTTGTTTCTGACACAACTGCCCGGCAACGCTAAGCAAGCTGGCAAAGACTAATGTTAGCCAGATCATTTGGGCCGATACTGAATCAGCACCAGACGCTCCTGACGATCGATGGCATCTGCGGGCGGAATGGCGAGACTGTTGATATCTTCATCGCGGTCAACCGAAAGCACGAGTGTAATAACCCCCTCCTGACGATGTTGATTAAGCCAGTTTGCGAACTCATCACCGCTGACAAATCTCCCTTTCGCATCCGGATAATTTAGGCCGTATTTCAATTCCCCTGTCTGGCGATACATGATGATGTCATCACGTCTCAGGCTCCATGCCAGACCAGCAGCAACGCCGACGCTATCGGTAAGAATATAGCGGCTTGGCTGCAGTGATTCTTGTGTCGTCTCGACAAAAAATTGCGGATGTTTTCCTTCCATGACTCTGTCAGGAATTGAAAATCCTACCAGCAACGCCAGCCCAAGCGGGCAAAGTGCGGCAAAAGGCCAGTTTTCTTCGACGTTTGTTAAGGTATACCAGCCGAAAAATGCCCATAGCGAAAAAATCGACCATGCACAGAAGACTTTATAGCTCTCGAAGGTTTGCCACACCGGCGTGCTCATAGGTCCCCAGGGGGAGACCACAAACGTAGCAATAATGCCAGTGACGCCAAAAGCGATGTTAATCCAGCCATTAATCCGCAACGCCAGAGGATTATTTTTTGCTGCCAGCAAAGCGTAATGCGCCATCAGCATTGCCAGAGGTGCAAAGCAGGAAAGAATATAGGTGGGCAATTTGCCTTTGGCAACGGAGAAAAACAGCAGCGGCATTACCGCCCAGCTCAATAAATAGACGGTTGCGGAATGCTTGCGGTTTTTCCAGCCTGTGTACAGTGCTCCGGGGAGTAATCCCAGCCACGGCAGGCTACCGGCAATGATGACCGGCAAGTAGTACCAGAACGGAGCTCTATGCTGGGCATCATCCAGTGCAAAGCGTTGAATATGCTCAACCCAGAAAAAATAGTGCCAGAAGTCAGGCTCCCGCTGCGCTATCGCCAGTCCCCAGGGGAGAACCGTCAGTACGCAACTGATAACCGCCAGCCAGCCGTAAATAAAGAGATCTTTCCAGCGTTTTTGCGTTGCAACCCATGGCAGCACGCTTAATACCGGCACGGCAAGGGCGAGAAAACCTTTGGTCATCACCCCCATGCCGCAGGTGATTCCCAGCAGTAAAAATCCCGCGCTTTTGCCTTTCCACGTCTGTGCCTGCATTGCCAGCCAGAAGCTGCACATTCCCGCCACCAGCCAGAATGCAATAAACGGATCGAGCACGGCATAAGTGCCAATGGCATAGACAATAAACAGTGAGAGATAAATCACTGCGGCGAGTAGAGCCAGACGTTTATCGCGCCATAAGCGCAGGGTAAACCAGGTCACCAGCGCGGCAGTTAACAGGGTCGCAAAGATAACGCCTGCCCGCACACCAAAGTTATTTGCGCCAAATAGCCATTGCCCAATACTGTTAATCCAGTATCCGGCAATGGGTTTTTCGAAATAACGTAGCCCTAACATATGGGGCACAATCCAGTCGCCGGATGCCAGCATTTCCCGACTGATTTCCGCATAACGCGTTTCATCTGGTTGCCAGAGCAGACGCGTGCTGATCGGTAACAGGTAATAGCAGGCAATAAACGCGAAGAGGCCGATAAGGTAACGTAGCGATTTCATCAGCGACTACCCGCAATTTGTTGGCAACCCAGCCAGCCTTCACGTCCGGCAATATTTCCGCGAACAACTTGTCCGAGCGGCAACGTCCCTGATAACAGTTCGCTTAAAGGGCAAAATGTCACGCCTTCCTGGGCTGCGCGTTTCAGGAGATCCACAAAATTATGCTGATAAGCGCAGCCTTCAACTTCTGCATGAATGGTATAAACCGGCGTGCCTTTATCTCGCAGGATGCGGTTGAGTAGCCAACCGTTAAAATCTTCTGCTTTCACATCCCGACCAATCACTTCATCCCAGGTGGGTAAGGTCACCGGAATTTGCGCAGTACCGGGTTTTCCTGATTCGAGCAATGGACGAAACGGCATCGCCCCACGACAATCGCTGTTGTAGCGCAAATGGAACGCTTCTTTTGCTTCGATCACCTGCTGGTCGGCACGCCAGCCAGCGGCTGCGGAGCAGGTTACCGGTTGGCCGATAATTTCTTCCAGGGTGCGAAGGCCGCGTGCGATATCGTCGACCATTGTTTGCCGATCCCAGTTACTGCTATAGGCTTGCCAGGCATGGTGATCCCAGGCGTGCAGGCCGACTTCGTGATGTTTAGCCGCTTCACGAATGATATCGGCATTGGCATGACCAATCTCTTTACCTGGCCAGGCCGTACCTGCCAGTAAAATATCCCAGCCATAAAGCGATGCCGCGTTTGAGCGCAGCATCTTCCACAAAAACTGTGGCTTCACCAGTCGCCAGAGATGGCGGCCCATATTGTCCGGGCCGACGCTGAAAAAAATGCTGGCCTGAATATTATGCTTACTCAAGATTTCCAGCAGACGCGGCACGCCTTCACGGGTGCCACGAAAGGTATCGACATCAATGCGTAAGCCTACTTTTGTCATGATGGTTTATCCGTAAGCTCGACGGTGCGCAGGAAAAAATCCAGCGTTTCGTCGATGGTTTCCTGCATATCAATTTTGGGTTCCCAGTCCAGGCAGCGGCGGGCATTACGGATGCTTGGTTTACGATGCTCTACGTCCTGATATCCCTTGCCGTAGTAGCTGCTACTTTCGACAACGCGAAAGCCCGCAAACGGTGGGAAGTGATGGCGCAGCGGATGTTTTTCGAAGCTCGCCAGCAGCATCTCGCCCAGTTCCTCAATGCTCGCTTCGTTATCAGGATTGCCAATGTTGATAATTTCGCCGTCGCAGCGATTGCCTGCATTTTCGATAATGCGATACAACGCTTCAATGCCATCCCGGATATCAGTAAAGCAGCGTTTTTGTTTTCCGCCATCAATCAGCTTAATCGGTGAACCTTCCACCAGGTTGAGAATGAGTTGCGTAATAGCGCGGGAGCTGCCAATTCGTGCCGCATTAAGGTTATCCAGTCGTGGTCCCATCCAGTTAAACGGGCGGAAGAGGGTAAACTGTAAACCCTCTTTTTCACCATAGGCCCAGATAACCCGATCAAGTAATTGTTTAGACACCGAATAAATCCAGCGTGGTTTATTCACCGGGCCGACGATTAAATTAGAATGGTCCTCATCGAAGTATTTATCGCTACACATCCCATAAACTTCTGAAGTTGACGGGAAGATGATTCGCTTACGGTACTTCACGCAGTAGCGGATAATGCGCAGATTCTCTTCAAAATCGAGTTCAAATACGCGCAGTGGGTTGCGGGTATATTCAATCGGCGTGGCTATCGCCACCAGCGGCAACACGACATCACATTTTTTGACGTGATACTCAATCCATTCGGAATGAATACTGATATCGCCTTCGACAAAGTGAAAATGCGGATGATTCAGAAAACGGCTTATCGCATCGCTGCCGATATCCAGACCGTAAACTTCATAATGATCTTCGCGCAGCAGGCGTTCTGTCAGATGGTTGCCAATAAAGCCATTCACCCCGAGGATGAGTACCCGCGTACGGCGTCGGGCGGTGCAGGCAGGCTGGCTATTCAAGCGTGAACCTTGCACCAGACCCAGCGACTGCGCTAACTGCGAGCCTTGCATAGTAATGCCGTCTCCCGCCTGTCCGGTGACGATTTCCAGCGCGCCATCGCCACAGGCAATCAGCAGTGGCGCAACAGAAATCACGCTCCCCGGTTGTGCTGCGGGCGCATGAGAATGCACGCGTGACGACCAGACGGTAAATTTTTGATTACCAACATAGCTGAAGGCACCCGGCCACGGATCGGCGACGGCACGCACCATGTTATGCAATACTGCTGCCGGTTTATGCCACTCGAGGAAACTGTCTTCCGGTGTTCTGCGACCAAAACAGGTGGCTTCGTTTTCGCGCTGGGCGATTTCCAGAATATTACCGTCTTTAATGGCGGGTAATGTCTGCTCCAGTAGCTGGCGCGCGGCATGGCATAACTTGTGATGAAGCGTAATGGCGATATCGTCTGGCGCAATGGCAATGCGCAATTGGGCCACAATGGCCCCAGCATCGGCACGTTTCACCATTCGGTGCAATGTCACGCCAGTTTCCGTTTCACCGTTCACCAGCACCCAGTTCAGCGGCGCGCGACCACGATATTTTGGTAACAGCGAACCATGCAGATTAAATGCGCCTGCAGGAGCGAGCTGCAAAATTTCGTCGCAAATAAGATGGCGATAATAAAACGAGAAAATCACCTCCGGCGACATTTGGGCAATGCGCTCCACCCATAGTGGATGATTAACGTTATCCGGCGCGTAAACCGGAATGCCTCTTTCCGCTGCAAGTCGGGCAACCGAACCATAAAAGGCTTTTTCACCGGGATTATCAGTATGAGTAAAAATAGCGCTAATTTCGTAACCGGCAGCCAGCAGGGCTTCAATACCGAGGCATCCCATATCGTGGTAAGCAAAAACGACGGTTTTCATTATTCATTTTCCTTGCTGGATGGACGGATAACTTGCTGAACAAAATAGCGGGGGCGGGCGCGGACATCGGTGTAGATCCTGCCGATATATTCACCGAGTAGTCCCATGCCGATAAACTGAGCGCCAATAAAAGTAAACAGCACGGCAAATAGCATAAAGACGCCTTCTGCCGCCCATTGGGGGCCGAAGGTCAGGCGTAAAATCACCAGCAGCACCGCAATGCTAAAACCTCCAATCGCAATAATGCTGCCAAGCAGACTCAGCATACGTAGCGGCGTAGTGGTAAGGCAGGTCACCAGGTCGTACATCAAATTAATCAGGCGCATAAAGCTGTATTTGGATTCACCAAACTCACGCTCGGCATGATGCACTGGAATTTCAATGGCACGGCGGGCGAAGATATTCGCCAGAATCGGGATAAAGGTGCTGCGTTCATGGCAGTGCAACATCGCATCGACAATATGACGGCGATAGGCGCGCAGCATACAACCGTAGTCACCCATCGCTTTGCCGGTGGTGCGCTGAATAAGCCGGTTAATCATCTTCGATGCCGTTTTACGAAACCAGCTGTCCTGGCGGTTCTGACGCACAGTTCCTACCACGTCGTAGCCTTCATCGGCTTTTGCCACCAGGCGGGGGATCTCCTCTGGAGGATTCTGGAGATCGGCATCGAGGGTAATAATTAAGTCGCCGGTAACGTGACTGAAACCCGCCATAATCGCTGAATGTTGTCCGTAATTGCGATTAAGCAAAATAGACACAATATGGCTGCCCTCCACTAGCGAAGCTTCGACCAGCATATGCGCGGAATTATCGCTACTGCCGTCATCAATCAGCAGGATCTCATACTCTTTCCCCAGTGATTCACAGGCTGTGGTGGTGCGCCTGATTAATTCCGGTAAGCTTTCCTGTTCGTTATAAACGGGAATAACCACCGAGACTTTCTTAACAGGGTGGATTTCAAACATGGCTTATTGTCCTGCGAGTTGCTGAAGGGCTGTGATGACGCGGTCGGCATCGGCGGTGGTCATATCCGGGAACAGCGGCAACGAACAGATGCGTTCGCTATTCCATTCGGTATTCGGTAACGACAGCTCGGGAAAACGCTCGCGATAATATTTTTGTGTGTGAGCGGCGCGGAAATGTAACCCGGTACCAATGCCTCTTTCTTTTAACGCTTCCATCAACGCATCGCGACTGATACCACAACGTTGTTCATCGACACGAATAATAAACAGATGCCAGGCGTGAACGTGCGGCCAGGCGGGAAGGCTTAATGGCTCAAAGGGGAGAGCTGCCAGAGCTTGCTGATATTGCAGAGCAATTTCGCACCGACGGGTGTTGAGGTGCTCTAATTTGGCTAACTGGGTCAGGGCAATCGCGGCGTTAATATCGGTCAGATTATACTTATAGCCCGGCGTTAAGACTTCAGCTTGCGGTGCACGGCCCCAGGTTTGTCTGTCATATGCATCGACACCCAGACCGTGAAATTTCAGCATCCGTAGCTGGCGGGCAAGGTTTTCATTATCAGTAACAATCAGGCCACCTTCCGCACAGGTAATATTTTTGATGGCGTGAAACGAAAAAATAGCGGTACCTTTTGCGCCAATATGTCGGCCTTTGTAATACGTACCGACGGCATGTGCAGCATCTTCGATAACTGCGATGCCGTAACGTTCGCCAATGGCGCGAATGGCGTCAATATCTGCTGGCGCACCGGCATAATGCACCGGAATGATGGCTTTAGTGCGTGGCGTAATGGCTGCTTCGATCGTTTCAGGCGTGACCATCAGCGTATCGCGGTCGACATCCACCATTACCGGCGTTGCACCCAACAAGGAGATCATATTGAGGGTTGAAACCCAGGTCAGGGAAGGCGTAATCACTTCATCGCCCTTGCCAATTTCCAACGCCATTAGCGTGATATGCATTCCGGCGGTGGCTGAACTGACCGCGATGGCATGCTGATTTCCCGTCAACTGGCAAAAGGCTTGTTCAATCGCCTGATTCTTCGGACCGGTTGTGATCCAACCGGATTCGAGAACCTCTTTAACTGCTGCGAGTTCCTCCACGCCCATTGCTGGTCGCGAAAAAGGCAAAAATTCTGACATTGCTTTTCCTTCCGCCATTGAATACCTGTCCACTTATATTTGCTATAAAGAGTGTTGTGTATATTTTGCCATTTGGAGCGAAATTCTAAGGATAGAATATTAACTTAACCTTAAGAAATTAATATTAGACGTAAATATTGAAATTTTTATATTTTTTCTTATTTAGGCTTTGCATTTGGCAAAATTTTGAGGCATTTTGCCGGCATCGTAGGATTTTTAATATTACACCAACTGCTAATTATCGCCAGAAATGTCGCTCAATTTCACGGTAATTGTCTGGTTGCGCTTGTCTATAGGTGGAGTTTACGTGTTAGCTTTTTGCCGCTCTTCGTTGAAGTCAAAAAAATATTTCATCATTTTACTGGCGCTCGCTGCAATTGCCGGACTGGGTACTCATGCCGCCTGGAGTAGCAATGGTATGCCACGCATAGACAATAAAACATTGGCCAGACTGGCACAGCAGCACCCGGTTGTCGTTTTGTTTCGCCATGCTGAACGTTGCGATCGTTCAACCAATCAATGCTTGTCAGATAAAACAGGTATTACGGTCAAAGGTACCCAGGATGCCCGTGAACTGGGCAACGCTTTTAGCGCTGACATCCCTGATTTCGATCTTTATTCCAGTAATACCGTCCGGACCATTCAGTCGGCGACCTGGTTTTCAGCGGGGAAAAAGCTGACGGTAGATAAACGACTTCTTCAATGCGGTAATGAGATTTATAGTGCAATTAAGGACTTACAAAGCAAAGCACCTGATAAAAATATCGTTATTTTTACCCATAATCATTGCCTGACATATATTGCTAAAGATAAGCGTGATGCGACATTTAAACCTGATTATCTGGATGGTTTAGTCATGCATGTGGAAAAAGGCAAAGTTTATCTGGATGGGGAATTCGTTAACCACTAAATTTTCAATCTGACAGCCAGTAATGGCTGTCATCATTGTTACAGAAGACCTTTCAAACGTAACGTTTTTCGGGTGGCGACATTCAAATCATAATGCACCAGATCTTCAGGTTTTACCCACGCGTAGTCCTGAAACTCTTCGTTTATTTTCACTTCTCGGTTGGTAGAAACGCAGTCAAAAATCAGGTAAATCATATAAATCTCTTCCTTGCGACCATCTGCATACGTCTTGGTGCGAATATCATCGCTGAAGGTCCACGGCGTGATTTCTGTCAAAAGCAGCTGTTCTCCCAGTTCTTCGCGAATTTCGCGGCGTAGTGCCTCTTCAATTCGTTCGCCAGGCTCCACGCCACCACCCGAAAGCGCCCATTGACCGGGGAAAACGCCGCGATCGTCGGCCATTTTACACAGCAAATAAGCACCATCATTTTGAATCAAAGGGCAAACAATAGTCCGTTGTCGCACGGGGATATTCCTTATAAATAAAAAGAAACCATGAGAATACGGTAACTCAGAAATATGTGAAAGTGACAGTAATCTCTTTTGCGATGATAACTGTACTTATTATTATTTTTGTGTGTATCGATAAAGTGTGTTTATTTTTTCGGCGTTTAATTATTTAAGAAGTATTTAGTTACAATAAGTGACTAGATCCCTTTTTTCGCTCATTGAATCCTCTGTGCCAGGCAGTACAATCCCGCAGCTTTGGGAATTTTGATTAATTGCTTGTGGGAAAGGGGATAATGAAAAAAATTGCGCTAGCAGGTCTGGCCGGAATGCTGTTGGTTTCTGCATCGGTAAATGCAATGAGCATCAGCGGTCAGGCGGGTAAAGAATACACCAATATTGGTGTCGGTTTTGGGACTGAATCGACGGGCCTGGCGTTAAGCGGTAACTGGACACATAACGACGACGACGGTGACGTCGCGGGTGTGGGGCTGGGGTTGAATCTGCCTCTTGGTCCGTTAATGGCGACCGTTGGCGGTAAAGGTATTTATACCAATCCGAATGATGGTGATGAAGGCTATGCCGCTGCTGTTGGTGGTGGTTTGCAGTGGAAAATTGGCAACAGCTTCCGTTTGTTTGGCGAGTATTACTACTCTCCAGATTCGCTCTCCAGCGGTATTCAAAGTTATGAGGAAGCGAATGCGGGTGCGCGTTACACCATTATGCGTCCAGTCAGTATTGAGGCAGGTTATCGCTATCTGAATCTGTCGGGTAAAGATGGTAACCGCGACAACGCCGTGGCTGACGGTCCATATGTTGGGGTTAACGCCAGTTTCTGATGCCTTCCGGCGCGGCATTCTGTCGCGCCATTCAGTTTCTTACTACGCCTTATCTCCCTTTGCGTTATAGTGATTCGATAACAAAAGCAGGAGATAACCATGTTAACAGTGGAAATGTTATCCACCGGGGATGAAGTGTTACACGGGCAAATCGTTGACACTAACGCTGCCTGGCTGGCCGATTTTTTCTTTCATCAGGGGTTGCCATTATCTCGCCGTAATACGGTGGGGGATAACCTCGATGACTTAGTGACCATTCTTCGTGAACGTAGTCAGCACGCCGATGTGCTGATTGTGAACGGCGGGCTGGGGCCGACCAGTGATGATTTAAGCGCACTCGCCGCTGCGACTGCAAAAGGAGAAGGCCTGGTGCTGCATGAGGCCTGGCTCAAAGAGATGGAACGCTATTTCCGCGAACGTGGACGGGTGATGGCACCGAGCAACCGTAAACAAGCGGAGCTGCCAGCCAGTGCAGAATTTATCAATAACCCGGTAGGCACCGCTTGTGGTTTTGCCGTGCAGCTTAATCGTTGTCTGATGTTCTTTACCCCCGGCGTACCGTCGGAATTTAAGGTGATGGTCGAGCACGAAATCCTGCCGCGCCTGCGCGAACGTTTTTCTTTACCGCAGCCGCCGATTTGTCTGCGTTTGACTACCTTCGGTCGTTCGGAAAGCGATCTGGCGCAAAGCCTGGACTCCCTGCAACTGCCGCCGGGCGTAACAATGGGCTATCGCTCTTCTATGCCGATAATTGAACTTAAGCTGACCGGACCGGCAAGCGAGCAACAGGCGATGGAAAAACTGTGGCTGGACGTTAAACGTGTTGCCGGACAGAGTGTGATTTTCGAAGGTACTGAAGGACTGCCCGCGCAGATCAGCCGCGAATTGCAAAGCCGTCAGTTCAGCCTGACATTGAGTGAGCAATTCACCGGTGGTTTAATGGCTTTGCAACTTTCTCGCGCAGGTGCTCCATTGCTGGCGTGTGAAGTAGTTCCTTCACAGGAAGAAACCCTGGCGCAAACTGCGCACTGGATTACAGAACGGCGTGCCAACCATTTTGCCGGGCTGGCACTGGCTGTTTCGGGTTTCGAGAACGAACATCTCAACTTTGCGCTAGCCACGCCAGACGGCACTTTCGCTTTGCGTGTGCGTTTTAGCACTACGCGCTACAGTCTGGCTATTCGCCAGGAAGTCTGCGCAATGATGGCACTGAATATGCTGCGCCGTTGGTTAAACGGTCAGGACATCGCCAGTGAGCATGGCTGGATTGAGGTTGTTGAGTTCATGACTTTATCTGTCTGATTCCGCCACTCCGTGCCGGTTTACTGCACCGGCACATTCTCCCTCCGGCAAAATTTGTCCAACCTGTTGTACTCAATAAGAAAAAATCCGTGCGCTGATTCACAAATTTGTGCGTAATTTCTCCAGTCCGCTGGACGAGGTGCGGGATTTGATGCGCTTCACAATTTTACTCCCCCTGAGCAACGAGACTGATTCCAGTATCTAAGACTGGAGTCCAGTATGTTGGAATCAAGCAAAGTTCCCGCCCTGACACGGGCTATTGATATTCTCAATTTGATTGCCCGCATTGGCCCCTGTAGTGCTGCGACGATCATTGACACATTGGGGATCCCTAAAAGCACGGCCTATTTGCTGCTTAATGAACTCAGGCGTCAGCGTTTTCTTAGCCTTGATCACCAGGAAAATTTTTGTTTGTGGACCAAGCTGGTGGAGCTTTCCGGTCATGCGTTAAGCAAGATGGATCTCCGGGAACTGGCTCGACCGCGTTTGACGCAACTGATGGATACCACCGGGCTGTTATGTCACCTGGGGATTATTGATAACGGCAGCGCTTATTACATTTTGAAAGTGGAGTCATCAGCCACTATCAGCGTGCGTTCCCATGAAGGAAAAAGCCTTTCGCTTTATCGCTCCGGAATAGGTAAATGCCTGCTAGCCTGGCAACCTGCATCTGTACAGCAAAGTATTATCGAAGGGCTGGTCTGGGAGCAGGTGACACCCACAACGATTACTCATCCACAGCAACTTCACGAAGAACTGGCGCGTATTCGCCGTCAGGGCTGGAGCTATGACAATGGCGAAGATTACGCCGATGTCCGTTGTGTTGCTGCGCCGGTGTTTAACGCCAATAACGAGCTTACCGCTGCGATCTCGGTGGTCGGTACCCGCTTACAAATCAATGAAGAATACCGTGATTATCTGGCGGGCAAGGCCATTGCCTGCGCCAGGGATATTTCACGTCTGTTGGGATGGAAAAGTCCCTTTGACTTACAGGCCTCATAACAATGGAGAACAGCATGACCCTACCAAAAATCAAACAGGTTCGCGCCTGGTTTACTGGCGGTGCGACAGCAGAAAAAGGCGCTGGCGGCGGTGATTATCACGACCAGGGGGCGAATCACTGGATTGACGATCATATTGCCACCCCGATGAGTAAATACCGCGATTACGAGCAGTCACGCCAGTCATTTGGCATTAACGTTCTTGGCACGTTGATTGTTGAAGTCGAAGCAGAAAACGGCCAGACCGGATTCGCCGTTTCGACAGCCGGTGAAATGGGCTGTTTTATTGTCGAAAAACACCTTAACCGTTTCATTGAGGGTAAATGTGTCAGTGATATCAAACTGATCCACGATCAAATGCTCAATGCCACCCTGTATTACTCCGGCTCTGGTGGCCTGGTGATGAATACGATTTCCTGTGTCGATCTGGCTCTGTGGGATCTGTTCGGCAAAGTGGTCGGGCTTCCGGTTTATAAACTTTTAGGCGGCGCAGTTCGTGATGAGATTCAGTTCTACGCCACAGGTGCGCGTCCGGATCTGGCAAAAGAGATGGGCTTTATCGGTGGCAAAATGCCGACGCACTGGGGGCCACATGATGGCGATGCGGGGATCCGCAAAGATGCCGCTATGGTCGCGGATATGCGTGAAAAATGCGGTGAGGATTTCTGGTTAATGCTCGACTGCTGGATGAGTCAGGACGTGAACTATGCCACCAAACTGGCCCACGCTTGCGCGCCCTATAACCTGAAATGGATCGAAGAGTGCCTGCCGCCACAGCAGTATGAAGGTTATCGTGAACTGAAACGCAACGCGCCAGTCGGAATGATGGTCACCAGCGGTGAGCATCACGGCACACTGCAATCTTTCCGTACGCTTTCAGAAACCGGTATCGACATTATGCAGCCGGATGTTGGCTGGTGCGGTGGCTTAACCTCGCTGGTGGAAATTGCCGCAATCGCCAAATCCAGAGGGCAACTGGTGGTGCCGCACGGTTCGTCTGTTTACTCTCACCATGCGGTGATCACCTTCACCAATACGCCATTCAGCGAATTCCTGATGACCAGCCCGGATTGTTCAACGATGCGTCCGCAATTTGATCCGATTCTGCTTAATGAGCCAGTGCCAGTGAATGGTCGTATTCATAAATCAGTGCTTGATAAACCCGGTTTCGGCGTCGAGCTCAATCGTGACTGCAATTTGAAACGCCCCTACAGCCACTAATCATTCCGGGCGTTGCTGTGACAACGGTAACGCCCACATATTTTAAGGAGCTTTTTATGAGCACCGCTTTGCTTGACGCCGTGGTGAAGAAAAACCGTGCGCGTTTAATTCCGTTTATGTTGGCGCTGTATGTGCTGGCGTTTCTCGACCGTTCGAATATCGGTTTTGCCAAACAGACCTACCAGATTGATACCGGGCTGAGTAATGAAGCTTATGCGCTGGGAGCAGGCATTTTTTTTGTGGTATATGCGTTTCTGGGTGTTCCGGCGAATCTTTTGATGCGCAAACTGGGGGCAAGAACCTGGATTGGTACGACAACACTGCTGTGGGGATTTCTTTCGGCAGCCATGGCATGGGCCGATACTGAAGCGAAATTTCTGATCGTTCGCACTCTGCTTGGTGCTGCGGAGGCCGGGTTCTTCCCTGGTATGATTTATCTCACCTCGCAATGGTTTCCGCAGCGTAATCGCGCCAGCATTATGGGGCTGTTCTATATGGGCGCACCGTTGGCGTTAACACTGGGATCACCGCTTTCCGGCGCGCTGCTGGAGATGCATGGATTTATGGGGCATCCCGGCTGGTTCTGGATGTTTGTGATTGAAGGATTGCTGGCAGTCGGCGCTGGTGTATTCACATTCTTTTGGCTTGATGACACGCCGGAGCAGGCTCGTTTTCTGAGTAAAGAAGAAAAAACGTTGCTTATCAACCAACTGGCAAGTGAAGAACAACAGAAAGTGACTTCTCGACTGAGCGATGCGCTGCGTAATGGGCGAGTCTGGCAACTGGCGATTATCTACCTGACCATTCAGGTGGCGGTTTACGGATTAATTTTCTTCCTGCCGACGCAGGTTGCTGCATTGTTGGGGACAAAAGTGGGCTTTACGGCGTCGGTGGTCACCGCCATTCCGTGGGTCGCGGCCTTGTTTGGGACCTGGCTTATTCCGCGCTATTCCGATAAAACCGGCGAACGGCGTAATGTCGCGGCGCTGACATTACTGGCGGCGGGCATTGGTATTGGTCTCTCCGGGCTGCTTTCTCCAGTACTGGCGATCGTAGCGCTGTGTGTTGCAGCCATCGGGTTTATTGCCGTGCAGCCGGTGTTCTGGACGATGCCGACACAACTGCTTTCCGGTACGGCGCTGGCGGCGGGGATTGGTTTTGTAAACCTGTTTGGTGCAGTGGGCGGGTTTATTGCCCCGATCCTGCGCGTGAAAGCAGAAACGTTGTTTGCCAGCGATGCGGCTGGATTACTGACGCTGGCAGCGGTGGCGGTCATCGGTTCGCTGATTATTTTCACTCTGCGTGTAAATCGCACTGTTGCGCAGACCGACGTGGCACATCATTAATAGGTTAAGGAACACCATGAACGCATTATTAACCAATCCCTTTAAAGAACGTTTACGCAAGGGCGAAGTGCAAATTGGTCTGTGGTTAAGCTCGACTACTTCTTATATGGCAGAAATTGCCGCCACCTCCGGTTATGACTGGTTGCTGATTGACGGGGAGCACGCGCCAAACACCATTCAGGATCTTTATCACCAGCTACAGGCGGTAGCGCCCTATGCCAGCCAACCCGTGATCCGTCCGGTGGAAGCCAGTAAGTCGCTGATTAAACAAGTCCTGGATATTGGCGCGCAAACTCTACTGATCCCGATGGTCGATACTGCCGATCAGGCACGTCAGGTGGTGTCTGCCACGCGCTATCCTCCCTACGGTGAGCGTGGTGTCGGGGCCAGTGTGGCACGGGCTGCGCGCTGGGGACGCATTGAGAATTACATGGCGCAAGTCAACGATTCGCTTTGTCTGTTGGTGCAGGTGGAAAGTAAAACAGCACTGGATAACCTGGACGAAATCCTCGACGTCGAAGGGATTGACGGCGTGTTTATTGGACCTGCGGATCTTTCTGCCTCGTTGGGCTACCCGGATAACGCCGGGCACCCGGAAGTGCAGCGAATTATTGAAACCAGTATTCGGCGGATCCGTGCTGCGGGTAAAGCGGCTGGTTTTCTGGCTGTGGCTCCTGATATGGCGCAGCAATGCCTGGCATGGGGAGCGAACTTTGTCGCTGTTGGCGTTGACACGATGCTCTACAGCGATGCCCTGGATCAACGACTGGCGATGTTTAAATCAGGCAAAAATGAGCCACGCATAAAAGGTAGTTATTGATATCAAAGGCCCACGGGGATCGGCTGTGGGCCTGTGTTAATTAGTGGTTATTCGCTGCCAGATCGGCTTCGCTTAGCTGGGTGGCTGCGAGCACCAGGTCATGATCGATGCCCTGTTCCAGCATGCGTAAGGCAATTTTAATGGCTTGTTCATGCATGCCTTGCTGCAAACCTTCTAATTTACCCTCCTGCCAGCCTTCAAGCTTACCCTCCTGCCAGCCAATTTGATGCCCTTCCTGCCGCAGCCGTTCAGCAATAGTCATTAATCTCTCCTTTTGTAGTGGTGAACGTTCGGCAATCTCCTGAATAAAACGGGTGAAACGGGAGGTATCGCCGCATTGCAGCAGATAATTAAACAGCGTTTGTAGCTGGCTGTCATTAGTGAAGCCTCTAAACAAAAGCGTGGTGATCCTGTCGACCATACCGATTAAATCGCGGTCGCGAATATGCTTTTGAATCAGTTCAAGCAGAGCTATACGCCGATGTTGCATGATCTCATCGTCAGGTACGATGGTGATATCCACCAACGGAAAAGCTTCGGTGTACAACTGCCGGGCAAGTTGCGGATCATCAAACTCATCCAGCCAGTTAAGTGAGTATGGGTAGGGCGAGGTTTCGCCATGATAAAACAGCAACGGCACCACCAGCGGGACTCTGTCATAGCCTTTGTCCAGGTGACGCTGCATGGCGGCAGTGGCATAGCGCATTAGCCGAAAAGCCATATTCTTTTCTGCAGAGCTTTGATGTTCAATCACGCAGTAGATATAGCCGTTACCGTCGCTGGTTTCCACGGACCACAAAACATCCGAGTAGTAAGCGCGTAAACTTTTTTCAATAAAGCTGGTGGGTTCCAGGCGTAAGGTTTGCAGGTTGCAAAGTTTACTCAGTGGCTCCGGTAGATGTATTTCGAGAAAATCCCGCGCGGTTTCGGGCGAGAACATAAAGGTTTTAAACACCGCATCATGCGGGGAGGAGGTTGTTGATTCGGTCATGGTTGTCCGTCACCTGATATTTATGATGACGCGACATTACGGGGATCTCAGAACAATGACATCTGCCAGTTTCTGCCTTTGCGAGACGTTTTCAGAAGAATTTTCAAAGCGATGCAACGCATACACTGGATGCGGAATCACGTACGCAAAAATGCCCGATAAGCAATGCGCTTACCGGGCATCACAAGGAAGATTAAGACAGCGCCTGGGCCAGCAGCGTAATCGGGTGCTCGCAGCGAAGGCTTGTAGACATTTCAATCTGCCATTTGCAGGTTTCGCAGTCGGTGACCACCAGATCTGCGCCGCTCTCTTCTATCTGGCGGAACAGTGGTGCGCCGATGGCTTGTGAGGTTGGGTAGTTCTCTTTTTTGAAACCGTAAGTTCCGGCAATACCGCAGCACTGGGAATCCAGCACCGTTAACTCAAGCCCCGGGATTTTACGCAACAGTTCCAGGGTGTAGAGTGTCCAGCCCATTTTTTCCATATGGCACGGGGTGTGATAAACCACTTTCAGCGGCAGCGATTTCAGCGGTAACGTTTTGCCTTCGTCCAGCTTGCGCCACAGCCAGCGGGTCGCCAGTTCGATATGATCGCGCAAGCCTCTGTTGTCGACATTCAGCACTTCCGGGTATTCGTCACGCAGGGCAAATGTACAGGTTGAGGAGGTGGCAATCACCGGAATGCCTTTTACCCCTACCGCTTCGCGGATCGACTCTACATTCGTGATTGCTTGTTTACGTGCTTTATCGGTAAAACCGTTGGCGATGAGCGGCACGCCGCAGCATTTTTCTTTGCTCAGCAGTTGTACGCCGGTGTCCATCGCGTTGAGCACTTTAATTAAATCTTTACCTAACTGCGGATGGTTGTAGTTAACGAAACAGCCGTGAAAGAAAGCCACCTGGTCTTTATATTGCGCTTGCTGAGCCGCCACGCTGCGATACCAGCGACGAAACGTACCGAAGGAGTATTTCGGTAGCGTGCGGCGATGATCGATTTTTAACGCCGCATCAAGCAACTGCCGCACTGGTTTCAGCGAGGTAGCGGTGTTGACGATTGGAGCAAACGGCGTGGAAACGCTACCCATCAGGTCGGTATGACTCAACACAAAATTGCGCAGCGACGGGCGCGTGGTGTCATATTTCGCCCGCGCGCGCTGGATAATATCGCCAATCTTCACATCGGACGGGCAGGCGACTTCACAACGTTTGCAGTTGATGCAATATTTCAGCGCCTCGTCATACAGTGCGCCATCTTTTAAACGCAGACGCTCGCCATCCGGCCCGGCTTGTTTTGGCCCCGGATAGCTGGGATTCACCCGGCTCACCGGGCAGGCGGTGGTGCAGACGGTGCACTTAATGCAGTTTTCGAAGCTGGTGTCGTTCATTGTTGGCCTCCTGCGCGTTGGGCAATTTGTTGAGCGGCATGTAAAGCACTGACGGCACAAACACCGCCGCCGCATCCCTGGGCAATGGGATCAAATCCGCCCAGCACCGAACCGATGGCAAACAGGTTCTCAATGGTTTTCCCCGCCTGCGACGGGCGCAGCACCTCATCAGTGGTTACACCGAACTGCTGCCACGGTTGCGGCGCAAAAAAATCGCCCTTATACCATTCACCCCGCGTGGCGGTTTGTAGCACATCAAGGCCGAGAATCGGCTCGCGAATGCCGTCACGTTCTGCCACCAGTCCGCCGCTAAAGAAACTGCCGCTCGCAAGCACCGCAAATCGTGGGCGCAGCGGGATATCGGCGTGATTGCGCGTCCAGATTTCATTCACTACGCCATTTTTACAGGTCACTTTTTTCACTTCATCGCCTGGCATCCACACGCCACCCTGGCGCACAAATTGGCGCTGTAACTGGTTTTGCAGACGAATGCCCAGCACGGAAGGCGGCAGCGTTGGCAAAAGCATCAATGAACAAGGTAGTTTTTCATTCAACCAACGCCAGAGTTTGTCATCGGCCAGGCCGAAGCAGGCGGGCATCAGGATCATTTCGCAGGTATTGGCGACAGGAATAAGCGCATCAATTAACAGAGGCCAGTTTTCTTCGTTATCAAGGAAACGGGCGATATTCACCGCGCGGAACTCGGTGGCGTTATTGCGCAGGATATCCAGTTCTGGCAGCTCTATTTCTGCGGTTTCAACATTAAGATCCAGTTCGCGCAATGAAGCCGCCGCAAGATGCGCCTGAAAATCCATCAGGCCGCTAATTCCCACTACACAAATTTTCTTCGCGGGCAGCGGCCAGACGGGGGCTTCTGGCGAACTTAGCCAGGTAGAGCGCAGAGTACCGAGCGGCGTAACTCGCTGGTGAGCCAGCTCTACGCTGCCCTGTAATTGCGCACCGCTTTCAGCGATTAATGTCTGTGCCTGACAAGCGAGATCGAGCACGCGTTGTGGCCCGAGAAGAGAGTATGGATGGGCAGGTGCCTGATGACACAAAGATTCCAGTCCACTGTGAATGTCTGTCACCGGCTGACCGTCAGGCAGATGGCTCAGCAAATCCAGCGATCCGGATGAGAAATGCAGCGCGCTTTGACCACGAGTGACAATGGCACAGCGCAGGCCGTGTTTTTGCAGTTGCAGGCCACAGAGTAATCCGGCGAGCCCGCCGCCCATAATGACAGTATCAAAGCGCATCTTTCTGCTCCTTCTCCAGACCACAAAGTCCCTGATAAACCCAACGGGTAAACTCGCTTTCGCGCAATGCGTCTCCCCAGGCGATGGGTTGCACGCCTTTCCAGCGTTCGTTAAGGAAGGTGGAAAGTTGCTCGATAGATTGCGCGGACGTCGTGACGTTAAAACGCTGTAGCAGTCCGGCAGCGCGGCAGGCGCAGAGCTCGCCCTGGCAGGTTCCCATCCCCACACGGGTGCGACGACGTAAATCCAACAGGCTGTTAACGTTTAAATTTTCTACTGCGTACTGCACTTCACCCGCAGTTACCGCTTCGCACTCACATACCAGGCTGCGGTGCAGACGGCCTTCGCTAAGCCAGGCAGGCGTGCGATCGCCATGACGATAAACCGCAGAACCGCGCAGCGGGGCAGGCAGGGAGATGACTTTACGCAAGGTAACTTCAGCGGGTTCCTGTGAACCTGGAAGTGCCAGATCGGCGGTCGTACAGGGGCGCGTATTGCCCAGCTTGCGACATACCGCGTCGGTAGCCCATTCCGCCATCAGCCGATAGGTCATCAGTTTGCCACCGGTGATGGTGATAAATCCGTCCAGACCATCGCGTTCAGCATGATCGAGCAGCACGATACCGCGACTGACGTTACGCCCGCTCGGGTCATCATCGCTGGCAACCAGCGGACGCACGCCAGAGTAGGCCCGTAAAATACGCGTTTTCGCCATCACGGGGGCCAGTTTTTCCCCTTCACGCAGCAGAATATCCACTTCTTCTGCCGTCACTCGATTATCGTCAATCTCGTTGTAATCAATACGTAAAGATGTGGTGCCAATCAGCGAAATGGTATCGCCTGGCACCAGGATATCGGCGTCGGAAGGTTTACGGCAACGGTTGATCACATGCTGGTTAATGCGATGATCCATGATCAGCAGTGATCCTTTGGCCGGGAACATACGAATGCGCAGATCGGCATATTCGGCAATATGTTGCCCCCAGATCCCGGCGGCGTTCACCACTACAGGCGCATGAAGTGCCTGAATTTCGCCAGTGAGATGGTTACGTACACGAACGCCACACACCGTCGCGCCTTCACGAATCAGACCTGTCACTTCGTGCGCGGTGAGGATAATGGCACCGTGTTCTTTCGCATCGAGCATGTTCGCTGCGGTCAGGCGAAATGGGTCAACAGTGCCATCCGGAACTTTTACCGCGCCAATCAGTGCCGGGTTAACGGCAGGTTCGATAATGCGTGCTTGCTGCGGATCAATGGCTTCAGCACTGATTCCAGCCTCTTCGCAAGCACGAATAAAAGTCGCCTGGAAGGAGAGATCATCTTCCGGCAGGGTGATAAACAGGCCGTTGGTTGGTTCGACACAGTGACGCGCAATGCGTTTTAAAATCTGGTTTTCACTAATACATTCGCGGGCCGATTCCGCATCGGTAACCGCATAGCGTGCGCCGCTGTGCAGCAGACCGTGGTTACGCCCGGTGGCTCCCGTTGCGATGTCGTGGCGCTCAACCAAAATTACGCGCAGCCCGCGCAGGGCACAGTCGCGGGCAATCCCGGCTCCCGTTGCGCCGCCGCCAATGATAATCACGTCACTTGATTGCGAGTCGCGAGTTTTCATTGTTATCCCTCTGAAGTTCGTTTTTTTACCATTTAGCCATAGTAAAAACATGAATTGTTTGATTTCGCGCATATTCGCTCACAATTCGAAAGTGAAACGTGATTTCATGCGTCATTTTGAACATTCTGTAAATCTTATTTAATAATGTGTGCGGCAATTCACATTTAATTTCTGAATGTTTTCTTAACATCGCGGCAACTCAAGAAACGGCAGGTTCTTCCACTGAATCAGGCTGTTAATCATAAATAAGACCACGGGCCACGGAGGCTTTCAATGTTGAGTATTTTTAAACCGGCGCCACACAAAGCGCGCTTACCTGCCGCGGAGATCGATCCGACTTATCGTCGATTGCGCTGGCAAATTTTCCTGGGGATATTCTTTGGTTATGCTGCTTACTATTTGGTTCGTAAGAACTTTGCGCTCGCTATGCCTTATCTGGTTGAGCAGGGATTCTCACGCGGTGATTTAGGTTTTGCCCTTTCGGGGATCTCGATTGCTTATGGATTTTCGAAATTCATCATGGGTTCGGTATCGGATCGCTCGAATCCGCGCGTTTTCCTGCCCGCAGGTTTGATTCTGGCGGCGGCAGTGATGTTGTTTATGGGTTTTGTGCCGTGGGCGACGTCGAGCATTGCGGTGATGTTTGTACTGTTGTTCCTCTGCGGCTGGTTCCAGGGGATGGGGTGGCCGCCGTGTGGTCGTACTATGGTGCACTGGTGGTCGCAGAAAGAACGTGGCGGCATTGTGTCGGTGTGGAACTGCGCACACAACGTCGGTGGTGGTATTCCGCCGCTGCTGTTCCTGCTGGGGATGGCCTGGTTCAATGACTGGCACGCGGCCCTCTATATGCCCGCTTTCTGCGCCATTCTGGTGGCACTATTCGCCTTTGCGATGATGCGCGATACCCCACAATCCTGTGGCTTGCCGCCGATCGAAGAGTACAAAAACGATTATCCGGACGACTATAACGAAAAAGCGGAACAGGAGCTGACCGCGAAGCAAATTTTCATGCAGTACGTGCTGCCGAACAAACTGCTGTGGTACATCGCCATCGCCAACGTGTTCGTTTATCTGCTGCGTTACGGCATCCTCGACTGGTCACCGACCTACCTGAAAGAAGTTAAGCATTTCGCGCTGGATAAATCCTCCTGGGCCTACTTCTTCTATGAGTATGCGGGCATTCCGGGCACCCTGTTGTGTGGCTGGATGTCGGACAAAGTCTTCCGTGGTAACCGTGGGGCAACCGGCGTCTTCTTTATGACACTGGTGACCATCGCAACTATCGTTTACTGGATGAACCCGGCAGGCAACCCAACCGTAGATATGATTTGTATGATTGTTATCGGTTTCCTGATCTACGGTCCTGTGATGTTGATCGGTCTGCATGCGCTGGAACTGGCACCGAAAAAAGCGGCAGGTACGGCAGCGGGCTTTACTGGTCTGTTTGGTTACCTGGGCGGTTCGGTGGCGGCGAGCGCGATTGTTGGTTACACCGTGGACTTCTTCGGCTGGGATGGCGGTTTTATGGTAATGATTGGCGGCAGCATCCTGGCGGTTATCCTGTTGATAGTTGTGATGATTGGCGAAAAACGTCGCCATCAGGAATTACTGCAAAAACGCAATGGAGGCTAATGGCATGAAATTGACGCTGAAAAACCTTAGCATGGCGATCATGATGAGTGGAATGATCATGGGAAGCAGTGCAATGGCGGCGGATAGCAACGAAAAAATAGTCATCGCCCATCGCGGTGCCAGTGGATATTTACCGGAGCATACGCTGCCAGCAAAAGCGATGGCTTATGCGCAGGGAGCGGATTATCTGGAACAGGATTTGGTGATGACCAAAGACGACCATCTGGTTGTTCTGCATGACCATTATCTCGATCGTGTTACTGATGTTGCCGATCGTTTCCCGGATCGGGCGCGCAAAGACGGTCGTTACTACGCGATAGATTTCACGCTCGATGAAATTAAGTCACTGAAATTTACCGAAGGTTTCGATATTGAAAACGGTAAGAAAGTACAGACTTATCCGGGGCGTTTCCCGATGGGTAAATCTGACTTCCGGGTTCACACTTTCGAAGAAGAGATTGAATTTGTTCAGGGGTTAAATCACTCTACCGGGAAAAATATCGGTATCTATCCAGAAATTAAAGCGCCGTGGTTCCATCATCAGGAAGGGAAGGATATTGCAGCAAAAATGCTGGAAGTGCTGAAGAAATATGGCTACACCGGCAAGGACGACAAAGTTTATTTGCAATGTTTTGATGTTGATGAACTGAAGCGCATTAAAAATGAGCTGGAACCCAAAATGGGCATGGACCTCAATCTTGTACAGCTGATTGCCTATACCGACTGGAATGAAACGCAGCAGAAACAGCCGGACGGAAGTTGGGTTAATTACAGCTATGACTGGATGTTCAAGCCGGGGGCCATGAAGCAGGTGGCGGAATATGCTGATGGTATTGGTCCGGATTATCATATGTTGATTGAGGAGACATCGCAGCCAGGTAATATCAAACTCACTGGCATGGTGCAAGATGCTCAGCAGAATAAACTGGTAGTACATCCTTACACCGTGCGGTCAGATAAGCTGCCTGAATACACTACTGATGTGAATCAGTTATATGATGCTCTGTATAACAAAGCGGGTGTAAATGGGCTGTTTACTGATTTCCCTGATAAGGCAGTAAAATTCCTTAATAAAGAGTAATGCTACTGCAGGATGGCGTTCATGCGCCATCCTCTGCTAAAGCGAAATAATGCTACTACCGGTTATTCTTTTCATTAACGGGTGCATCCTGTAAAAAGATGCCAACATAATTTTCGTAAAACTCATTCGTTAAAAAAGCTAACACTGGGCATTGTTATTCTTTAAACAGTATGAATAGGTCTCAATAATAAATTGTAATGCAGTTTATACTGTAAAGTATTATTCGAATTTCGGAAAGGTAAAGAAAATATTAATGTATCTTATTAATTTATCATATTGTTCTTGGGTGAATGCTGTTTGCACACCTTCAGGGCAATATTTACCAGTAATAACCAGTTGCCCATTGCTGTGTTGTACCATTAAACCTTCTTTTTCCTTTGGATCTACAAACTTAGAATTATCAAATGTGAAGATATTTTTTTCCTGTTTTGAGTAAGCAAAGAAATCTCGTGTATAGCTGAAATTATCATTTATTAATGGTGCTAACTTTTTGTCGGCGATATCGATAAGCTCACCACTTAATTTATTGATGTATTTCATTTGCTTCAATTTTTTCTGCGCTTGCACAATTTGCTTGTAGGTGTTTTCAATTTTTTTAGAAGAATTCTTAAATACATCATAGCGTTCCTCGGAGGATGTGTATTTGTACCATTCTGTATTTTTCTCAGAATGTTGTAGCAGGTCTGTATATTTTTTTTGATCGCTGTAAAGTTGACTTTTAATACTTTCCTCACTGCTGATCTTATAATGTTTATCAGAGTCGTTTGTTTTTGAAATGTCCTTTTCTGTCAGTGTCTGGTCCGTGTTGTGGATATTTTCTTTTGCAACATGCTCATTGATGATGTTAATTGCAGTTTCATATTCATTTAAATTTATTGTTCTTTGTGAAAGAACCCCTTCTTTGCTTTCGATACTCAAAACACCTTCGTTGTTTTCACCTCTGGTAAAGGTAAGGATATAGGGTTCATAATCTTCTGCAAATTCATTTTTATACGTTATGACATGCTCGACAAAATGTCTTATTGGTACGAAACCATAACTGTGAACGTCAATTTTTTTGGTCTTGACACTATCAATTTCATCTGAGGCTTTCGTGAAAAAAGCCAATAAATTAGCTATGTTGTCTGCTGAGGTTGATAACCCGTATCTACTTTGAGATATTTTTAGAAACTCATTGCAAAAAATCTCAAGTTTCGCGGTTTGTTGTGATTCTTTGTAAATTTCTGCTGTTTGCAATTTATTATTTTGTAAAATATTACAGCGAGATAATTGAATATATGTATTTGGCATAAATGATTCCTTGTAGTGTGAGTTAACAAGATACAATTTAATC